>CAZVIG010000044.1:1619-10945 GCA_964627395.1 uncultured Sedimenticola sp. | reverse complement strand
TGACAGGCCTGGCAGGCCAGACCGGCATGGCCCTTGGAGTAGCGCACCTGGCTGTACTTGCCCGGCTGGTTGATCGGGAAGGCGGCCCCGCCCTGCCCCTCCACATAGGGCGCGGCGTGACAGTCGGCGCAGTGCGGCACGCCCGGCGACAGCCAGTAGTCACGCGCATGCGAGGCGGCATCGTAGGGCACCGCCATGGCGCCGTCCGCGCCCTCGGGCAGCTTCAGCGAGGCGATGTCCACGGCCGGGTTGGCGGACAGGATGGTGACATTGGGATCGCCGTCCTCGTCCTTGTGGATCAGCGGCTTCCCATCCTTGGTGGCGATCACCGCGATGTCGGGCACCAGACGCTTGCGATCCCACACCCGCAGGATGTCCTTCATGTTGGCCAGCTTGGGTCGGAAGGTGCTGGGCGTGGTCTTGGGATCCATCCAGTGCTCGGTCAGCTCCTTCACGCTCAGGCCCAGGGCCTTGGCGATCTCCGGCAGCGACTTGTTGCGCAAGGTCTTGCCCTTCTGCCAGAAGGCCTGCTCGATGTTGTCGTACTGGTAGAGATGACGGCTGAGCTGGTTGTGGCAGTTGGTGCACCATAGTCCCTTGCCGTTCTTGCCGTTGCCGATCTGCGAGACATTCTCCTGCAGCCACTTGCCGATGGCGTTCAGATGCTCCGGCGTCTCGGCGCCGTCCTTGTCCTTGAAGGGATTGGCGTGCACGTCCCGCCCGACGTAGCAACCGCCCTTGGAGTCACGGTTGTCCGCCTGGGCGAAGCGGTTCTTGCCGTCCGGCGTGATGGGATAGTTGTCCATGGAGCGGTCATAGCGGTGCGCCGGATGGCAGCCCTGGCACATGCCGGTGCGGCCCTCGGCGTCAGACAGCGCGCGCACCTGCAGGTGCCCGCGGTGCATGGCCTGGCTGAGCGGCTCCAGCGGGGTGTCGTCCGCGGTCTTGATGCCGGTCACCGACTCGCTGGTCATGCGTGAGGTGAGCACGCCGATGACGTTGTCCGCATGGCACTTCTGACAGAGGATGGGATCGCGCCCCAAACGGTTGGCTGTGGAGCGGCTGTCGGCATCGTACTTCTCGAGGAAGTTGGTACCGAACTTGCCGTCGTGGATCTCCAGCACCGAAACCGAGGTGGCCTTGAGGTTGGCGATGTAGTCGCTGGCGCCCAGCTTCTTCCAGAAAGCCTTCTCCTTCTTGTAGAGCTGATATTTCCTGCCGTTGGCATTCTCGTTGGAGTGACAGTTGGCGCAGTTCGGCACGTCGATGGGATTGGTGCCGACGAAGCTGATGGGCTTGCCGCTGTGGCTGTCGATGATGGGCTTGCCGGTCTCGGCATCCAGCAGCTCGACGAAAGCCTCCTGGTAGGGTTGGATGTCGGACTCCACGATCTCCAGCGGACTCTTGGCCGCGATCTCGTCGGTGAACGGGGTCAGCGGCAGACCCAGCGCCTCCCAGATGCCCGGGTTGGTGAGCATGATGGGCACATTGTCCAGCACCGGCGCCTTGGTGAATACGATGGTACCCGTCTCGCCCGAGAACTTCAGATTGCCGCCATACAGCGGCTGGCCGGTGGGACCGTGGTCGGTGGGGATGGGCAGATCGATACCGACGAACTTCTTCTCGCTGTCCTTGCTGGTGTGCTTGGGGTTGCTGCCTTCCAGATCCTTGTAGATGTAGAGCTGGGTGAAGTAGGCATTGCCCACGTTTTCGTGATCTTCGTACTTGCCGTTGCCGTTGAGGTCGTAAGGCACGCGCCAGTAGGCCAGCTTGTTGCCTTCCGAATAGGTGTTGCCCATGTGGCCATAGCGCAGCTTCATGCGCCGGTCGCCGTCCACCAATATCGAGGGGTCCTCGGGATCCGCCCGCAGCAATACCGGCAGCTCCTTGTCGCTGGCGGCGGTCTTGATCACCTGGCTCTGGATGGAGTTGTAGGGCGGCAGGATGCAGCAATAGGTGAAGTCGAAGCCGGTGCAATGCATCCCCAGCTCGTAGTTGATGGTGATGTTGTAGTCGTTGATGGGTCGGGTGGGATCCCGCGACTCGGCAGCGCCCTTGTCTTCCGCCGCGCCAGCGGTCACCTGGCCCGCCAGAATGAGCGCGCCCGCGAGGAGCAGGCGCGCCGGCCCGCGATACTGGGATGCTTGTCGTGTTGCCATATTCATCTCTCCAGGGGCACCCGGGCCCCTTCGTCCGTTATTGGTACTGCCGGGCTACCGCCCGTCATGCCCATCTCACCTTGTCCTGAGCGCGCGGCCTCGCCGGCTGCCCGATACTTCCTGCGCACCCATCCCCGGATCGAGGTCGCGCATCGCTCGCGGCCCGTTGCAGGCGCAGCGAATTGCCGATCACCGCCAGCGAGCTGAGGGTCATGCCGATGGCCGCCCCCCAGGGTGCCACCAGCCCTGCCGCCGCCAGCGGAATCGCCAGCAGGTTGTAGCCCAGCGCCCAGCCCAGGTTCTGGCGGATCACGCGACGCGTGCGGCGCGCCAGCACCAGGGCCTGGGCCAGGGCGGAAAGACGCCGTTCCAGGATCACGAAATCGCTATGCACCTGTGCCAAGCGGGTCGCCTCGGCCACGCTCACCGAGACATCCGCGCCTGCGAGCACCGGGGCATCGTTGATGCCGTCGCCCAGCGTCACGACCCGACGGCCCTGACGCTGGGCCTCGCGCAACCAGGCCAGCTTCTGTTGCGGCAGCAGATCGCCATGGCCCTCGTCCACATTCACCAGCGCGGCCACGCGGTCCACCTGGGCCTGCCGGTCGCCGCTGAGGATGACGATGCGTTCGATACCCAGGCCGCGCGCCGCCGCCACCAGCTCCCGCACGCCCGGGCGCAGGGCGTCCCGCAGAAGGAACTCGGCACGGACCTCGCCGTTACATCCCAGGCACACCCGCAGCTCGCCCGGCAGAGCGCCGGCGCCCTCCTGCGACGTGCGACCTGTGACGAAGCGCTCGCTGCCCAGCCGCCATTCGGTGCCGTCGAGGAAGCCGGACACCCCTTCGCCGGGGCTGTTGCGCCGTTCGCGCATCTCGGGCAGAACTGACGGCCCTGCATCGCGCAGGGCGGCCGCAATGGGATGTTCGGATTCGGCCTCGAGGACGGCGGCGATCGCCAGTGCCCGCTCCGCTTCCATACCGGGCCGAGGCAGGACCTGATGCAGTACCGGCCGGCCGCGGGTCAGCGTGCCGGTCTTGTCCATCACCAGGGTGTCTGCGGTGGCCAGGGGCTCCAGGGCCGACATTCGCAGCGGCAGGACGCCGGCACGCGCCAGCCCCGCCGCGGCCAGAGTCGAGGCCACCGGCGAGGCCAGGGCCAGGGCACAGGGACAGGTAACGATGAGGACCGCCACGGTGGCCGGCCAGGCGACGGCAGGGTCCAGCCAGGACCAGAAGGCCAGGGTCAGGGCCGCCACCACCAGGATCCCGGCCACGAAACGCCCCGCCACCCGGTTGGCGAGGGTGACATAGCCTGGGCGGTCGGCCAGCGCATGCCGGGTCAGGTCCCCGATCCGGTGGAGCGAGGAATCCACGAAACGCCGGACCACCTCGACGGTCACCGGCTGGGTGGTATTGACCGCGCCTCCCGGCACCGTATCGCCTTCGCCACGTTTTACCGGCAGCGCCTCGCCGCTGAGCAGGGACTCGTCGAAACCGCTGCGTCCCTGCACGATGCGGGCATCGGCGGGTACCGGCTCTCCAGGCAGCACCCGCACCCGGTCGCCCGGCTGCAGGGCGGTGACCAGCACCTGTTCCTCGCCGTCGGGGGTCAGCCGGGTGACCTGCTCCGGCACCACCCGCGCCAGCCGGTCGAGGGCCGCGGCGCCCTTCAGGCGTGCCTTCAGCTCCAGGTGTCTGGCCACCAGCATGAACAGCACGAACATGGCGATGGACTCGAAATAGACATCGCCCTGCTCCGTCACGGTGGCATGCAGGCTCGCCAGCCAGGCCATGGACAGACCCAGTGCCACCGGCACGTCCATGCCCAGCCGGCCATGACGCAGGTCGCGCCAGGCGTTGCGGAAGAAGAGCTGCCCCGGATAGGCCAGCAGTAGGGCCGTGAGCAGCAGTCCGGTCCAGCGTCCGATCCGCTCCCACAGCGGCAGCACGCCATCGGCATTCGGCCCACCGAGGTAATAGGTGCTGAAGGAGAAGTTCATCACCATCATGCCCAACAGCAGGGCGAACAGGATGCGCTGCACGCTACGCTGCCGCTGCTCGCGCAGCAGGGCATCGCGATGCGCCGGATCGAAGGGATGGGCCACATAGCCGATGGCGGCGATCGCCTCCAGGATCTCGCTCAGCCGGATGCGTTCAGGATCCCAGCGCACCCGTGCCTGCTGGCTGGTGTAGTCCAGATCCACGTCCACCACCCCGTCGAGGCGCCGCAACTGCTGCTCGTTGAGCCACAGGCAGGCGGGACAGTGGATCTCCTCCAGGATCAGCGCGGCCTCGCGCAGCCCGCCCTCCTGGCGCACGAAGCGCGACTGCAGCCCCGGATCGTCGAACAGGCGCAGCTTGGCCATTTGTTCACGCAACGCCTCGCCGTCCACCGGCCGACCGCTCGGGGCGCTGCGATGGCGGTAATAGTCGCCGTTGCCCGATGCCACGATCGCCTCGCACACCGCCCGGCAGCCAGGGCAACAGAAGTTCCGCTGCTCGCCGAACACCTCGGCACGATGGGCGGGTCCGCCTTCGACCGGCAGGCCACAGTGGAAACAGTTGGCGTCCGCTGGCTTCATACAGGGACGGGGATCAGTCGCGAGAACCGGTGTAGTAACGGGCAAGCTGGTCGATCTCGTCGTCGCTGAGCTCGCCTGCGATCAGCCGCATCCGGCTGTAGATGTCGTTGGCCCGCTCGCCCGACTTGTAGGCCTGCATGGTGGTGGTGAAATAGCTCGGCTCCTGGCCCGCCAGCGCCGGCACATGCACCACCGCCCCAGCGCCATCGCCGCCATGGCAGGCGGCACAAGGCGGAATGAGGCGACGCGCATCGCCACGCGCGATCAGGCGCGCCACCGCCGCCGGGGGCCTGTCCGCCGGCGCGCCAGGCAGGGACTGGCTGGCGTAGAAGGCCGCGATGTCGGCCATCTCCTGCGGCGTCAGCTTGCTGGCGAAGTTCTGCATCACCCCATGGCCGCGGGTGTTGTCACGGTAGTCCATCATCTGCTTGAAGATGTAGAAGCGGTTCTGCCCCGCCAGGCGCGGAAAGTTGGGCCGCAGCGGCTTGCCGTCCCTGGGCGTGTGGCAACTGTCACAGACCTTGGCCTTGGATTCGCCCCGCTGGGGGTCGCCATTCAGCACCAGGTGCCGGGTCGCCGAATCCCAGACCACATGCGAAGAAGGGTCTGCCTGTACGCCCGCGGACAGCAGGCCGATCAGGAGGCCGCCCGTTGCAATGAGGTGTCTTTTCATCGTCATGCCCATCTCAGATGTCCCAGGGGAAGGTGCCGTGGGTTTCCATGAGGAAGAACTGCAGTATCGGGTAGCCATAGCTGGCCAGCAGATAGATCGCGAGCACCCCGCTCCAAAAGCCGAAGCCGTTGAGCAACCGCGGCAGCTTGAGTACCGGGTGCACCGGCTCGGCATAGCGGGTGGTGCGATCGCTCACCGTCACAGGGTTGAGGTGGGTGGCGACCAGGTTGTAGACGAACAGCACCGCGGACACCACCAGGATGGCGCCACCGATGGCCATCGCCACCTCGTAGGGCACCCACTGCTGTACCAGCGGGTCGTCGTAGGGCGTGCTGCTGATGCGGCGCGGCTGGCCCAGCAGACCCAGGACGTGCCACGGGAGGGTGAGCACCAGCATGCCGATGAACCAGAGCCAGAGCTGCAGCCGCGCCAGCCGTTCCGAACGCAGGGCCTTGCCGGTGATGCTCGGCCACAGGAAATAGGAGATGGCGAAATACATGATCACCGTGGTACCGGCGAAGATCAGATGGAAGTGACCGGTGATCCACTGGGTATTGTGCACCGCCACGTCCATCGAGTAACTGGCGTTGACCAGGCCGCCCCAGCCGCCGACGGTGAGCATCGCCAACGCCAGGCCGCCGGCCAGCACCATGGGGTTGTCCCATGGCAGGGTGCGGATCCAGCCGAACAGCCCCTTCCCGCCGCGCATCCGCCCGGCCACTTCGAGCGAGGCGATCACGGTGAAACCGGTGAACAGGGTGGGTACCGCCACCATGAAGGTGCCGATCATATGCAGGAACTTCCAGCCGTCCGCCTGAAAGGGATCCACATACAGGTGGTGGAAGCCGATGGGCACGCTGAACACCATCAGCATGATGAAGGCGATACGGCCCATCTCGTCGCTGAACAGCTTGCCGCCCGCGGCGCGGGGCAAGAGGGTGTACATGGCGATATAGGCGGGGATCAGCCAGAAATAGACGATGGCGTGCAGGGTCCAGGAGAACAGGGTGCGCGCAAGGCCCACGTCCACCGTCTCGGTCCAGCCCAGCGACCAGGGGATGAGCTGGAAGATCACCTCCGAGGCGACCCCCAGGCTGGTGACGAACCAGAGGATGGCATTGGCCACGGTGCCGAACATCGCCAGCGGCACCGGCTGGCCCGGGTTCGCCTTCTTCCATTTGACCATGCTCATCACCATCTCCAGGCACCACAGCCAGGAGCCGACCACCAGCAGGGTCGCGCCGATGTAGAACCGCGGATCGGCACGCAGCGGGGGATAGAAGGTATAGAGCACCGAGGCCTTGCCGGTGAACAGCATGCTCGCCGCCAACACCGTGCCCCCCAAGGCCAGCAGGAAGCCCAGCCAGGCGAGCCCCGGGCTCCACAGGGGACGGTTCAGGCTGGAGGTGGCGACCCAGTAGCCGAACCCCATGATGAAGAAGGTGGTGAGCACGAAGCCCATGATGACCCCGTGCGCGGAGACCGAGGCGAAATACAGCGGCGGAGAGAGCAGATCGGAAAACAGGCCGCTGCGCTCCACCGTCTGATACAGCCCCAGAAAGGCGGCCAGCAGAAAGGTGATGAAGGCCACCCAGAAATTGGCCAGCGCCAGCCGGCCGGATGTCGTGTCTGCCATTGTGTCTCTCCTAGCCGCCCGCGGTGAACTTGTCGGCGGGCACCACCTCGATGCGCGACCACATGAAGTCGTGCCCCAGACCGCAGTACTCGTTGCACAACATGGGATATTTGCCGGTGTGCTTGAAGGTGGTGGTCACTTCCGACACATAGCCCGGCACCACCATGGTGTTGAGGTTGCTCTTGGGCGTGTGGATGCCATGCAACACGTCTGCGCTGGCGATGCGGAAGGTCACCGGCCTGCCGGCGGGCACCACCAGCTTCTGCGGGAAGAACCCGTAACGCGCCGCCACCATCACCACCCGGATGCTGCCGTCCGGGCCCACGTGCACCCCGAGGTTGTCCTCGTTGAACTCCTCGCTCAGGTGCAAACGGGTGGAATCGATGGTCTCCACGTTGCTGGGAGGATTGATGTTGTCCTTGATGGCGTAGCCCGCCAGCACCCCCATCATGGTGAAGGTGATCACCAGGGTGAGCGCCGCCCACTTCTTCTCTGAAGGATCGATATGCATCGCGGAGATCTCCTGTCAGTGGACGGGGCCGTGGGAAAGAAAGAACCCGAAGAACATGGCGGCCCACCCGGCCACCATGAAGAGCGTATAGACGAGCAGAACCGCCCAGGTGCCCTTCGGGGCCTCGGCGATGGCGCGCTGCTCTTCTTCCGGCGTGAGTGACGGCATGCGGAACCCTCCCTTACCAATGCGAACGACGCCATGCAGGGGCCGCAAACGGCCCAGCCATGGCGAATATCCTTCCCTCGTTTGGCCCGAACCGACCCATCGACCAGCGAACAGGTGGAAGAGCAACGGGGTTCTCGGGTACGACTCAGGCCGGCGGATACGGCAGGACCGGCCTCTTGTTGTTGTTCTGGACGGCGCCCAGCTTCGCACAATCGCCCCCGAACGACATTAACGGGGGTTAGGAGAAACGACATTTTTCGTACCAGACAGCCCGGCGCGGCGGCCGGTACCGTCAACAGAACTATAATCGGTCGAAACGACATCGCAGCGTTGGGCCGCACATCGGCGACAGCGCCGAAACCGAAATGCCCAGACGATGCCTTCGTTACCGGATGACAAGGGGCGCGGTTCGCTGTTGGGCTGCCCCTACACCGAACCCCAACACTTAAGCATTCCCCTATATGCTTAATTGCCTATAATCTTTTCAGTCCGAAAACCATAAGGAAGACCGCCATGCGCAACACCGGCAAGGAAACCCTCATCGCGAAGATCGCCCTCGCCCTGCTGATGGGCCTGGCGGCCCTGGCCTGGGCCGACGAAGGACGCCAGGTCACCAGCCAGACCATCGTCAACCTCGGCGACGACGGCCGCGACTATGTGCTCCACCGCACCATGCTCACCGACTGGGGCAGCTACGACTTCCATGTCGCCAAGGAGCTGAAACCGGACGACTTCTTCTATGTCTTCCCCAACGACTACGACTGGGACGACCAATCCTCGCCCGACACCAACGTACTGCATTTCCGCCAGGGCGACTTCGCGGTGATGTACCCCGGCCGCTTCGAGAAAGAGGTCATCCGCGACGCCCAGGGGGTCTTCACCTTCACCAATTCCAACGAGGCCGCGCCCGCGGAGGGCCACTACGGCTTTTGGAACACCCCCGACAACTTCACCAGCTTCGTCTATGCATGGATCTTCCCCGCGCACTTCGAGATCCTCGACTACAAGGCCAACCGCCCCGGCGAATGGGTGCGGCGCAACAACTCCATCACCTTCTATGGCAGCGATGTCAACGACCTGGTGTTCACCATCCGTTACCGCGAGCGTGACAGCGACGGGGACGGCGTGGCCGACCGGACCGACCGCTGCCCCGAGACGCCCAAGGGCGCCAAGGTGGGCGAGGACGGCTGCGACCTGGACAGTGACCGCGACGGCGTGATCGACCGCCTGGACGCCTGCCCGGACACCGCCCTGCCCCATCTGATCGACGCCAAGGGTTGCTTCATCGACAGCGATGGCGACGGGGTGATGGATCTCGCCGACCAGTGCCCCAAGACGCCGGCCGGCGCCAAGGTCGATGACAAGGGCTGCGAACTCGACAGCGACGATGACGGCGTGGTCGATTCCGCCGATCAGTGCCCCGACACCCCGGCCGGCGCCAAGGTCGATGACAAGGGCTGCGAACTCGATACCGACGGCGACGGCGTGGCCGATTCCGCCGATCAGTGCGCCGACACTCCGGCCGGTGCCAAGGTGGATGACAAGGGCTGCGAACTGGATACCGACGGCGACGGCGTGGTCGATTCCGCCGACCA
>CAZVIG010000044.1:0-1519 GCA_964627395.1 uncultured Sedimenticola sp. | reverse complement strand
ACAAGGGCTGCGAACTGGATACCGACGGCGACGGCGTGGTCGATTCCGCCGACCAATGCCCCGACACCCCGGCCGGCGCCAAGGTCGATGACAAGGGCTGCGAACTCGACAGCGACGGTGACGGCGTCATCGACGCCAACGACCTCTGCCCCGACACCACGCCGGGCACCCGGGTGGACGCCACGGGCTGCGACGTCGCCGCCTCCATCGAACTGGAGGGCGTCCACTTCCAGACCGGCTCGGCGGAGCTGACGCCGGACTCCCTCGCCATCCTCGACCGGGTCGCCGAGGCCCTGAAACGGGTGCCGGAGATCCGCCTGGAGGTGGCCGGCCACACCGACAACCAGGGCAGCGCCGAACTCAACCGCCGGCTCTCCCAGCGCCGCGCCGAGACGGTGCGCGACTACCTGGTCTCCCGGGGCATTCCCGCCGAGCGGCTGACCGCGCGCGGCTATGGCCCCGACAAGCCGGTGGCCAGCAACGACACGGCGGAGGGCCGAGCCGCCAACCGCCGGGTGGAGCTGCAGCGGCTCGAGCCCTGACCTAGCCCGGGCGAGATATTCGGGCTAGCCCCCGGGGCGTGGGACAGGCCCCGGGGCTGTCGTCGATTACCAACACCGCCTGACTGGCAGGAACGGTCGTCCTAGTCTATAAGTAAATTACGATTTACTCATTCACTAGGAATCAAGGAGAACAAGGATGCCTGTCTGGACCCTCATCGTATGGCTGCTGATCGGCGCAGCCGCCGGCTATACCGCACAACGCATCATGAAGGGCCGCTCCCCCGGTGGCCTGCTGGGCGACCTCGCCCTCGGCATCATCGGCGCCATCGTCGGCGGCTACGGCCTCGCCCTGCTGGGCATCGGCGGCAACGGCGGCATCGTCGCCACCTTCATCGTCGCCCTGGTGGGCGCCCTGGCCGTGATCTGGGTGGTGCGCCGCCTCGCCGGCCCCGCCGCGGAGCAGGGCCATGAGTGAGCAGAGCTGGTTCGACCGGCTCTCGGAGATCCTCAACCAGCCGCTGCCCGGCACCGAGGAGGCGCCCCCGGGCAAGGCGGCCGCGCCCGCGCCGGTGAACATTCCCGAGGACGAGGACGACGACAGCATCCTCGACCGCATCACCGACATCCTCACCCAGCCGCTGCCGGGCACCGGGGCCGAGACGGCACCGGAGGCGAAGGACGCCACCACGACGCCGGCACCGACGCCGCCGGTGGAAAAGGAGAACCCCGGCGAGGCGGCGGTGAAAGAGGCGCACGAGGAAGGCGCGGACCCGGTCTCCAACACCGCCGCGGCGAGTGCGGAATGGATGAAGCGGGAATACGACCGCTTCATCGCCTACCAGGAGCAGGCGCGCAAGGCCTTCGCGGAACAGCAGCGTATCGAGCAGGAGCGTTTCGCCGCCTATCAGCGCACCCAGTTCGAGCGCATGATGCGGGCCCAGGAACGCGAGCGCCGGCTGTTCAGCCAGCACCAACAAGCCCGCTACCGCGCCTGGCAGCAACAGTTGCGGCAGGCC
>CAZVIG010000043.1:2778-10982 GCA_964627395.1 uncultured Sedimenticola sp. | reverse complement strand
AGGGTGAGGTTGATGCGGTGGTCGGTGACCCGGTTCTGGGGGAAGTTGTAGGTGCGGATGCGCTCGGACCGGTCGCCGCTACCCACCTGCAGGCGCCGCTCGGCGGCCTCGTTTTGGCGCGCCTCGCGCTCCGCGGCGTCCTTCAGGCGCGCCGCCAGCAGGGCCAGGGCGCGCGCCTTGTTCTTGTGCTGGGAACGCTCGTCCTGACATTCCACCACGGTGCCGCTGGGGAGATGGGTGATGCGCACCGCCGAGTCGGTCTTGTTGACGTGCTGGCCGCCGGCGCCGGAGGCGCGGAAGGTGTCGATGCGCAGCTCGCCCGGGTCGATCTCGATCGCCGCCACCTCGTCCGCCTCGGGCAGGATGGCCACGGTGCAGGCGGAGGTGTGGATGCGTCCCTGGGACTCGGTCTCCGGCACCCGCTGGACGCGGTGGGTGCCGGACTCGAACTTGAGGCGGGAATAGACGTCGCGGCCGCTGATGCGTACCACGACTTCCTTGCAGCCGCCGTGCTCGCCGGGGCTCTCGGAGAGCACCTCGGCGCGCCAGCCGCGCTGCTCGGCGTAGCGCAGGTACATGCGCAGCAGGTCGCCGGCGAACAACGCCGCCTCGGCGCCGCCGGTGCCGGCGCGGATCTCCAGAAAGACGTTGCGTTCGTCGTCGGGGTCGCGCGGCAGCAGCAGACGTTGCAGCTCCGGCAGCAGGGCCTCGGCCCGCGCGCGCGTCTCGGCCAGGCTCTCCTCGGCCAGTTCCGCCATCTCGGGGTCGTCCAGCATCGCCTCGGCGCTGGCTCGCTCCCGCTCGTTGTCCAGCCAGGCCTGCCAGGCCTGGGCCACCGGCTCCAGGCGCGCGTATTCGCGGCTCAGCTCACGGAAGCGGTCGTTGTCCGCCTGCACCTCGGGCTCCGCCAGCAGGGCGGTGATCTCGGCGAAGCGCTCGGCGATCTGCTCGAGCCGGCGGCGGATGCTGGGCTTCATCTGGGCTCAGGAGGACGACTGGGTGTCGTGGCCGAGCTGGAACAGGGTGTTGGCGGCGTCCAGCAGCTCGCGCTGTCCGGCGCTGCCGGCGAGACGGAGCTGGGTGCTGGGGGTGTGCAGCAGCTTGTTGGTGAGGGTGTTGGCGAGGAATTCGAGCACCTCGGCGGGGGGCCTGCCTGCGTCCAGCATGCGCCGCGCCTTGGCCAACACCTCGTCGCGGATCGCCTCGGCGCCGGCGCGGTAGTCCTGGATCAGGTCCACCGCGTCCAGCGAACCCAGCCAGGCGCGGAACTCGCGCACCTGGAATTCGATGATCTCGCGCGCCTGTTCGGCCGCCTCCTGACGCGACTGCAGGTTCTCCTGGATCACCTCCTGCAGGTCGTCCACGGTGTAGAGGTAGATGTCGCGCAGCTCGCCCACCTCCGGCTCGATGTCGCGCGGCACCGCGATGTCCACCATGAACATCGGCCGGTGACGGCGCTGGCGCAGCGCCCGCTCCACGGTGCCCTTGCCGAGCACCGGCAGGGGGCTGGCGGTGGAGGCGATCACGATGTCCGCCTCGGCGAGATGCGCCGGCAGCTCGGTCAGCCCGATGGCGTAGCCGTCGAACTCCGCGGCCAGATCGCGCGCCCGCGACACCGTGCGGTTGGCGACGATGATGCGCCCGATGCCGTGCTGGTGCAGATGGCGCGCCGCCAGCTCGATGGTCTCGCCGGCGCCGATCAGCAGCGCGGTCTGTTCGCCCAGGTCGGAGAAGATCTGGCGCGCCAGGCTCACTGCGGCGAAGGCCACCGACACCGGGCTGTCGCCGATGGCGGTGTCGGTGCGCACCTGCTTGGCGGTGTTGAAGGCGTGCTGGAACAGCCGCTTGAGGGTCTTGCCGGTGTGCCCCGCCTCGGTGGCCGTCTGGAAGGCCTGTTTCACTTGGCCGAGGATCTGCGGCTCGCCGAGGACCAGAGAATCCAGGCCGCTGGCCACCGACAGCAGGTGCGCCACCGCGTCGTCCTCGCGGTGCTGGTACAGGTAGGGGGCGATGTCGTTCACCACCAGGCCGTGGAACTCGGCCATCCATTCCCTGACCTGGTCGGCGCAGTCCTCCTGCACGCAGCAGTACACCTCGGTGCGGTTGCAGGTGGAGAGGATCACCGCCTCGCTCACCCCGGGACGCTCGCGCAGGCTGCGCAGGGCGCCGACCACGATGTCCGGGCCGAAGGTGACCCGTTCGCGGATCGACACCGGCGCGGTGGTGTGGTTGAGGCCGACGGCAAGCAGGGTCATGCGCTGCGCTTCCAGGAGGGGGATCCTGGAAATTTTGAATTATCAAGGGGTTGAATGCAAGGCGCGCGTGCCGCTGCGCATCTGCCCGCAGGGCGGGTTATGCTCCGGTACATCTTCCGCCGCCGGGGCCGCCGATGCGAAGAAGCGCCGCCAGCTACGATGCCGCCGTGCGTGCCGAGCCCGAGGCGCGCGGCGAGGAGTTCCGCCTGCCGTTGCTGCGGCTGGGGCTGGCCCCGGGCGAGTGGCTGCTCGACCTGCCCAGCGGCGGGGGCTACCTGGCACCCTATCTCCCGCCCGGGGTGCACTATCTGCCCGCGGAGACCCTGGCTGGCTACGCCCGGTATGGGCGGCCGCTGATCTGCGACTGGCTGCACCTGCCGCTGGCAGACGGCTCGATGGACGTGGTGCTGAGCCTGGCGGCCCTGCATCACCTGCTGGAGGGGCGGGAGCGCTTCTATCGCGAGATGTTCCGGGTGCTGCGCCCCGGCGGCCGGCTGCTGGTGGCGGACGTGGCTGCGGACTCGGCGCCGGCGCGCTGGCTGGACGACTATGTGGCGCATGCCAGCCCCGAGGGGCATCGGGCCCGCTTCTTCCGCTGCGCCGAGGAGCTGCCGCTGCTGGTCGGGGAGGGGTTCCGGGTGGCGTGCTGCGAGCAGGTGTCCTACCCCTGGCGTTTCGCCGACCGGGGGCGGATGGTGAGCTTCTGCCGCGGCCTGTTCCGCCTCCACGGGTTGCCGGATGGGGAAATCGCTGCGGCGTTGGAGCACCATCTGAGGGTGCGCGAGGTGGATGGCGAGGTGCACCTGGCCTGGTCTCTGCTTCATCTGCTGGCGGTGCGGCCCTGATGTACCGGATCCCTTTCACCCGCGTGCCGGGCCAGTTGGTGCCTGCGGTGCCCGCACCGGCGGCCGCCGAACGCTTGGCGCTGCGCGGCCAGTTGGAGGCGTCGCAATGGTGGCCGGCCGAGGTGCTGGCGCAGTTGCAGCAGGCCCAGCTCGAGGCGCTGTGCGAGCACATCTGGGAGCAGGTCCCCTGGTACCGGGACCGCTTGGCGGAGGCCGGCTGGGCGCCGGGCCGGCCTATGACCCTGGAATGCTACCGTCGCCTGCCGATACTGCGTCGCGAGGAGGCAATGGCGGCCGGCGAGGCGCTGCGCGCCCGGGCGCTGCCGGAGGGGCACGGCGAGGTGAGCGCCGGTTCCACCTCCGGCTCCACCGGCCGTTCCCTGCGCTACTGGGTCAGCGAGCTGGCGCGGCGCATCGGCAGTGCCTTCCATCTGCACATCTATTGCCTGGCGGGCTGGGATTTCAGCCGGGATCTGGCCAGCATCCTGGTGGACAAGCAGGGCGTGGCGGCGGCCCCGGAGGGGCGGACCTATCCCGACTGGGGCCCCTGTCTGGCGGACCTCTACCCCAGCGGCCGGCATCACTTCCTGGCCGCGATGACCGACATCGACGACCAGCTCGACTGGCTGCAGCGCCGCCGCCCCGCCTATCTGCAGACCTATCCTTCCAATCTGGTGGCCCTGTTGGAGCATGCCGAGGCAGGGGGGCTGTCGCTGGACTTCCTGCAGGGGATCTCCACCCTGGGCGAACAGGTGCCGGAGGCGTTGCGCGAGCGGGTACGGGGGCATTTCGGCTGGCCGCTGTTCGATGTCTATTCCGCCTCCGAGGTGGGGGTGATGGCCATCCAGTGTCCCTCGCACGAGCACCATCACGTGCAGACCGCCAATGTGCTGCTGGAGGTGCTCGACGGGCAGGGGCGCCCCTGCGGCCCGGGGGAGACCGGCGAGGTGGTGGTCACCTGTCTGAACAATTTCGCCGCGCCGCTGTTGCGCTATGCCATCGGGGATTTCGCGGAGGTGGGTGCGGCCTGCGACTGCGGGCGCGGGCAGCCGGTGCTGCGGCGTATTCGGGGGCGGGCACGCAACCTGCTGCGACGCCCCGACGGGGTCACCGCCTGGCCGTCGTTCGGCACCGCGGCATTGCACCGGGCGGCGCCCATCCGCCAGTTCCAGGTGGTACAGACGGCGATCGACCGGATCGAACTGCGCCTGGTCTGCGACGGACCGCTGCCTGCCGAGACGCAGCGGGAGCTGGTCGCCATCCTGCAGGCCTCCCTGGGTTACCCCTTCCAGGTGGAAATCCGGCGCTGCGACCGGATCGAGCGCAGCGCCGGCGGCAAGTACGAGGATTTTCTCTCCCTGTTGTGACGGTGCCCGACCGGACCGCTAGCCCGAACATTTCACCCGGTCGCTGAAAAAATATTCCAACTTACTGTGTTTTATGGAGAATCCTGGAGTATTGGCAAAATGCAAAATGTTACCGGGCATCGCTGAACGCGCCCTCGCACCGGTCTCGCCGCCCATCTGCGGTATTTGCTCAATCATCAATAGCTTGGGCTATTGATTCAATCGCAAATCCGCACCTGGACGCCGATCCCGGCACGATCATCGCGTTCCCGGGCGAAATATTCGGGCTAGCCTCCCTCGGAAGGTGGCGGCGGGGCCGGGTTGCTGTCCTCGCAGATGATGTTCTCGGTGATGCACAGGCCGCCGACCACCACCAGGGCGCCGATCGCCACCGCGGTGCCGGTGCTGATCTCGGTGCCGCCCAGGGTCAGCTCGTTGCTGCGGCGGTCACGCGCCAGCAGGGTCACGCCGTTGAGCTTCAGGTTCTGGAGCTGCCGGTCCTGGAAGCGGAAGTCCACCAGGGAACGGGTCAGGCGGCGCGGCGACAGCGGTCCGTCGATGGCGATGCGCTGCTGCACCGCGAAGCCGTAGCTCTCCCGGGTCTGGCTGGGACTGCCGCCGAAGGGCAGCTTGAAGTACAGGTTCAGCGAGGTGTCGCCGAACCCGGCGGCCAGGCTGGGGCCGCTCAGGACGGCCGCGATGCTGGCCGCCAGCAGGTGTTTTCGATTCATGGTCGGTTCTCCTCCGGTGGAAGTATTGTCGTTGTCGTGATGCCCGCTGTTGGGTCCCTCGCTGGGCAGTCTAGACCAGATCGGGCTGCATGGCCCGCCCGGGGCAGGGTCCTGTCGTTGCTTTGTCGCGCCCATGCGGTACCCTTGGGCCCCGTGAAACATCTCGTCCCTTTCCTGCTGTTCCCCTTCCTGCTCGCCGGCTGCCAGGGCCTGGGGCCCGTTGCGCCCGCCTCCGGGACCTCGGCGACGCCGCCATCGGCTGCGGCGCAGCAGCGTCTGCCCTTCCCGGAGCCGGCGGCACCGGCGGTGTCCCTGGACGAGAAGCTGCTCTACGACTATCTGGTGGGCGAGATCGGAGCGCGCCTGGGCGATCTGGAAAAGGCCCTGCCGGCCTATCTGGAGGCGGCGCGGCGCGCCAGCGACCCCTATGCGGCGGAGCGCGCCACGCGCATCGCCTGGCACCTGGGGCGGATCGACGCGGCGGCGCAGGCCGCCGCCCTCTGGGTGCAGCGCGCGCCCAACAGCCTGGCGGCGCGTCAGTTCCTGGGGCTGGCGCGTCTGCGCCAGGGGCGCCAGGAAGACGCCCTGATGCAGTTCCGCGCCCTGCTGGCCATCGCCCGGGCGCGCGGCAAGGACGGGTTGCTGCAGGTCGCCGGCGCGCTGGCCCGCGAGCCGGACAAGGATCGCGCGCTGGCACTGATGCGTCGCCTGGTGACGGATGAGGGCGCCAGCCCGCGGGCGCGCTATGCCCTTGCGGTGCTGATGGTGGCCCAGGACCGGGCCGCCGAGGCCGAGCGCCTGCTGCGCCAGGTGGTCGAGGCCGACCCCGGCTCCGCCGAGCCCTATCTGCTGCTGGCGCGGGTGCTGAGCGCCCAGGGGCGGCGGGACGAGGCGGCCGAGGTCCTGGCGCGGGGCGTGAGGAAGAACCCGGAGAGCCGCCTGCTGCGCACCGCCTGGGCACGCCAACTGGTGGCGTTGGAACGTTATGACGAGGCGCTGAAGCAATTCCGCGAGCTGGCGCGGCGTTCGCCGAACGACCCGGAGATCCTGTTCGGCTATGCGATGCTGGCCACCCAGGAAAAGCGCTGGGACGAGGCGCGCCCCCTGTGGCAGAAGCTGCGCGCCACCCCCCGCTTCGCCAACGAGGCGACCTATTTCCTGGGGCAGGTGGAGGAGGCGAGCGGCCACCCGGAGACCGCCATCGGCCTGTATCGCAGCATCCACCGCGGCGAGCTGCAGGTGGATGCGGCGATCCGCGCCGCCGCCCTGATCGCCAAGGATCCTTCGCGTCTGGCCGAGGCGCGCCGCCTGCTGCGCCAGGCGCGCAAGGCCTTTCCCAAGCGGGCGGTCGATCTGTATCTCGCCGAGGCGCAACTGCTGGCGCAGAACGGCGCCGACGAGTCGCAGGTGCTGGGGCTCTACGCGGAGGCGCTGAAGGCGCATCCGGACGATACCCGGCTGCTCTATGCGCGCGGGCTCTACCGCTCCGAGACCGGCGACTACAAGGGCATGGAGGCCGACTTCCGGCGGGTGCTGGCGCTCGAGCCGGACGATGTCGATGCCCTGAACGCCCTGGGCTACATGCTGGCGGAACGGAACGTGCGCCTGCAGGAGGCGCTGGGCTACATCCGTAAGGCGCTGCGCCTGCGGCCCGATTCTCCGGCGATACAGGACAGCATGGGCTGGGTGCTGTACCGGCTGGGGCGTCTGGACGAGGCGCTGGCCTACCTCGAGCGCGCCTATGCCAAGGATCCGGACCCCGAGATCGCCGCCCATCTGGTGGAGGTCCTGTGGGCCCGCGGCCGACAGCAGGAGGCACAGCGGCTCCTGGAGCAGGCGCTGAAGGCGCATCCCGACGACAAGGGGCTGCAGGCCCTGCGCCGCCGTCTGCAATCGTGAGCGGCTGGTCCTGCGGCTGGCCGGCGCCGGCCAAGCTGAACCTGATGCTGCGGGTCACCGGCCGGCGCCCGGACGGCTATCACGAGCTGCAGACGGTGTTCCAGTTTCTCGACCTGGCAGACCGTCTCGACTTCCGCCTGCGCGAAGACGGCGCCATCCGGCGCGAGACGCCGCTGCCGGGGGTGGCGGAGGAGGCGGACCTGTGCCTGCGCGCCGCACGTCTGTTGCAGCAGGAGGCCGGGGTGCGGCAGGGGGTGGAGATCCGGCTGCACAAGCACCTGCCCATGGGCGGCGGGCTGGGCGGCGGCAGCTCGGATGCGGCCAGCGTGCTGGTGGCGCTCAACCGGCTCTGGGGCTGCGGCCTGGACGAGGACGCCCTGGCGGCGCTGGGGTTGCGCCTGGGGGCGGACGTGCCCGTGTTCGTGCGCGGTCGCGCGGCCTGGGCCGAAGGGGTGGGGGAGCGGCTGGAGCCGGTGGAGTTGGAACAGCCCTGGTACCTGGTGCTGCTGCCTCCCTGTCATGTCAGCACCGCCGAGGTGTTCGCGGCTCCGGAATTGACAAGAAATTCCCCTCCCATCACAATACGCGCCTTTGTTGCCGGCGACAGACGCAACGACTGCCTGCCGGTGGTCCGGTCCCGTTATCCGGAGGTCGCGCAAGCCATTGATTGGCTTGGCCAATTCGGCGAGGCCCGGCTGACCGGCACCGGCGCCTGCGTGTTCGCCGCCTTCCCCGATCGCGCGCAGGCCGAGGCGGTGCTGGCGGATCGGCCGGCGGGCCTGGAGGGCTGGGTGGCGCGGGGGCTGAATCGCTCTCCGCTGCTGGAGCGCCTGGCGCAGGAAGCTGGGTAATCCTGCCACCGCGAAAGCGGTCGTCGAACGGCAGGATGAGGTAACACGAAAAATTTGGGGTGTCGCCAAGCGGTAAGGCACCGGACTTTGACTCCGGCATTCGCAGGTTCGACAAGGCGCGCAGCGCCGCAGATCGTCGCCGCAGGCGACGACCCGAAGGGCGAGGCGAAGCCGAGTAATCCTGCCACCCCCGACCGCGACAGCGGTCGTCGAACGGCAGGGTGAGGTAACACGAAAAATTTGGGGTGTCGCCAAGCGGTAAGGCACCGGACTTTGA
>CAZVIG010000043.1:0-2678 GCA_964627395.1 uncultured Sedimenticola sp. | reverse complement strand
CTCCGGCATTCGCAGGTTCGAATCCTGCCACCCCAGCCATATCAGCCAAGGCCGCCGCGGGCGGCCTTGTCCGTCTGTGAACGCGGGGGCGAGACAATGTCTGCCAGCAGCATGATGGTCTTCTCGGGCAACGCCCATCCCGAGCTGTCCGCCGACATCGCCGACTACCTGAGCATTCCGCTGGGCAAGGCGGTGGTGGGGCAGTTCAGCGACGGGGAGGTGATGGTCGAGATCGAGGAGAACGTGCGCGGCCGCGACGTGTTCGTGGTACAGCCCACCTCGGAGCCGACCAACGATCACCTGATGGAGCTGCTGGTGATGATCGACGCCCTGCGCTGGGCCTCGGCGGGGCGCATCACTGCGGTGATCCCCTATTTCGGCTATGCGCGCCAGGACCGCCGTCCCCGTTCCGCGCGGGTGCCCATCACCGCGCGCCTGGTGGCGAAAATGATCGGCACCGCGGGTGCCGACCGGGTGCTGACCATGGATCTGCATGCCGACCAGATTCAGGGCTTTTTCGACATCCCGGTGGACAATGTCTATTCCTCGCCCATTCTGCTGGGCGACATCTGGCGCCAGCACTATCCCGATCTGATCGTGGTGTCGCCGGACGTGGGCGGGGTGGTGCGCGCGCGCGCCCTGGCGAAGCGCCTGGACGACGCCGATCTGGCGATCATCGACAAGCGCCGTCCCAAGGCCAACGAGGCCCAGGTGATGAACATCATCGGCGACGTGGAAGGCCGCACCTGCATTCTGGTGGACGACCTGGTGGATACCGCAGGCACCCTGTGCAAGGCGGCCGCGGCGCTCAAGGAGGCGGGCGCGGCCAAGGTGGTGGCCTATTGCACCCATGCGGTGCTGTCCGGTCCCGCGGTGGGCAATATCGAGTCCTCGCAGCTCGACGAGCTGGTGGTGACCAACACCATCCCGCTGCGCGAGGACGCGCGGGGCTGCGCCAAGATCCGGCAGCTCTCCATCGCCGGGCTGCTGGCCGAGACGATCCGCCGTATCAGCAACGAGGAATCCGTCAGCTCGCTGTTCGTCGACTGAACGGCGTGCCGACAACCACACGCCCCGCCAAGGGTCTGGTCGCGGACCGGCGGGGCGTCATTCACTTCGACAGGAGTTCGAGACATGAGCAACGAAGCAGACCTGAAAGCGGTCACTCGGGACGTGCAGGGCAAGGGTGCGAGCCGCCGCCTGCGTCGCGAGGGCCTGGTGCCCGGCATCCTCTACGGCGGCGGCAAGGAGCCCCGGATGATCGCCACCCGCCACAACGAGCTGATCCACGAGGCGGAGGACGAATCCTTCTTCGCCCGGGTGCTGAACATCGACCTGGACGGGGAAATGGTGCGCGCGGTGGTCAAGGACCTGCAGCGCCACCCGGCCAAGCCCTTCATTCTGCATGTGGACTTCCAGCGCGTCTCCGAGCACGACGAGATTCGCATGACGGTGCCGCTGCACTTCGTCAACGAGGACAAGGCGCCCGGCGTCAAGGCCGGCGGCGAGGTGTCGCACATGCTGGCCGATGTGGAGATCCTGTGCGAGGCCGGCAGCCTGCCCGAGTACATCGAGGTGGACCTGGGCGGCATGGAGATCGGCGACATGCTGCACCTGAGCGACCTGAAGCTGCCTGCCGGCGTCAAGCTGGTGGCGCTGTCCCACGGCGAGGAGTCCGAGGACGCCGCCGTGGTCACCATCCACGCGCCGCATGCCAAGGCGGCCGAGGAAGAGGGTGAGGCCGAGGCCGAGGGCGAGGCGCCCGAGGCGGGTTCCGAGGACTGACCGGCCACCCGTCCGGGGCAGGTGTGGACGGCGGCCCCCGGGCCGCCGTCTGCCGTTGGCCCCTGAGGTCTGCTGCCGGGGACGATGGCGATGAGCGAACCCATCCGCTGCCTGGTGGGCCTGGGCAATCCGGGCCCCAAGTATGCCGAGACCCGCCACAACGTGGGCTTCTGGCTGGTGGACCGCCTGGCCCGCCGGTATGGCGCGGTGATGCGCGGCGAGAACAAGTTCGCCGGCGAGGTGGCGCGGATCCGCACCGAGGCGGGCGAGTGCTGGCTGCTCAAGCCCATGACCTACATGAACCGCAGCGGCCGCTCGGTCGCCGCCCTGGCACGCTTCTACAAGATCCCGCCCGCCGACATCCTGGTGGCGCACGACGAGCTGGACCTGGCGCCCGGCGTGCTGCGGCTGAAGCAGGGCGGCGGGCACGGCGGCCACAACGGCCTGCGCGACATCATCGCCGCCCTGGGCAGCCGGGACTTCTGGCGGGCGCGCATCGGCATCGGCCATCCGGGCCATCGCGATGCGGTCACCCACCATGTCCTCTCGCCCCTGGGCAAGGCCGAGCGCGAGGCCATCGAGCAGGCCCTGGACGAACTGGAACGCCACTGGTTGCTGGTGCAGGCCGGCGAGATGCAGCAGGCGATGAACCGCATCCATTCCGCGACTGCGCCCTGATCGATGCTTCCTGCCCGGCGACCTGTAAAGGTCGGCTGGAGCCCCTTTAGGCTTTTCTGAAGCCCGTCGGCAGAAGGTTCACCTGCTGCGAAACAGAACTCTCGGTGTCCTCAGTGGTGGCTTTTCCGCGTCTTCGGGAACTGCAGTCCCGTTACCTGGCCTAGGTATTTTCCCTCGTTGACATCCGGTAAAGCCCGCGTCATTATCGGCGGGCA
>CAZVIG010000042.1:0-10992 GCA_964627395.1 uncultured Sedimenticola sp. | reverse complement strand
CCGACGGGACGGGGCACTCCGTAGCCGACTCCGAGGCGCGATTCGAGTCGGCCCCTCTTCGAAAACCCATCTATCCCTTGCGAAACATGGGTTTCGTGGATGTCGGGCAAGTTTTCCCCACACAATAGCGCCGCTTGCGGAAAAGGCCGGGAGGGAAAGGCACTCAGATGGCATTCTCGAGCATGCGCAGCTTGATATGGCCGATGGCCCGGGTGGGGTTGAGGCCCTTGGGGCAGACCTCGACACAGTTCATGATGGTGTGGCAACGGAACAGCTTGTAGGGGCCTTCCAGGGCGTCCAGGCGCTCCTCGGTGGCCTGGTCGCGGCTGTCGGCGAGGAAACGCCAGGCGGTGAGCAGGGCCTGGGGACCATGGAACTTCTCCGGGTTCCACCAGAAGGAGGGGCAGGCGGTGGAGCAGCAGCCGCACAGGATGCACTCGTACAGGCCGTCCAGGCGCGCACGCTCCGCGGGGCTCTGCAGGATCTCGTGCTCCGGCATCGGGTCCTTGCGCACCAGCCAGGGCTTCACCGCCCGGTACTGGGCGTAGAACTGGCTCATGTCCACCACCAGGTCGCGGATGATGGGGCGGCCGGGAAAGGGGCGGACCGTGACCGGCTCGGAGAGGTCGCTCACCGGGGTGATGCAGGCGAGCCGGTTGCTCCCGTTGACGTTGACCCCGTCGGAGCCGCACACCCCCTCGCCGCAGGAGTGGCGGAAGGCGAAGGACTCGTCCTGGCGCTTGATCTCCAGCAGGGCGTCGCGCAGCATCATGCCGCGCCAGGTCTCCACCTCGAAGGCCTGCAAACGGGGCCGTTCGTCGGTCTCCGGGTTGTAGCGGGATACCAGGAATTTCATGGCTCAGTAGACGCGCTCCTTGGGCGGGAAGGATTCCACGCTGAGCGGCCGGGTATGGACCGGCTTGTAGTCCAGGCGGTCGCCCTCGCGGAAATAGAGGGTGTGCTTCATCCAGTTGAGATCGTCCCGTTTCGGGTAGTCGGGACGCGAGTGGGCGCCGCGGCTCTCGCGGCGTGCCAGTGCCGAGACCGCGATCGCCATGCCGCAGTCGATCAGGTTCTCCAGCTCCAGCGCCTCGATGCGCGCGGTGTTGAACACCCGGGAATGATCCTGCAGGCGCACCTCGTCGAGCTGTTCGCGCAGCGCCTTCAGCACCGTCACCCCCTCGCTCATCACCTCCTCGGTGCGGAACACCCCGGCGTGTTCCTCCATCGCCTTGCGGAAGCGGTCGCGCAGCTCGCGCACGCTCAGGCCCTCCCCCTTCCGGTCCCAGCGCTCCAGGCGCGCCATGGCCCGCTCCACGCCCGCCTCGTCCAGCGGGCGATGGTGCCGCTCTAGCTGATCGATCATGTCCTGGCCGGCGGCGCGGCCGAACACCAGGATGTCCAGCAGGGAATTGCCGCCCAGGCGGTTGGCGCCATGCACCGACACGCAGGCACATTCGCCGGCCGCGTACAGCCCGGGCACCGCCTCCTCGCCGGTGCCGGCGGGGGTGACCACCCGCCCGAAACGGTCGGTGGGGATGCCGCCCATCGCATAGTGGGCGGTCGGGAACACCGGCAGCGGCTCCTGTGCCGCGTCCACGCCGGCGAAGATCTTGCCGGTCTCGCGGATCCCGGGCAGCCGCTCGTTGATGATCGCCTCGCCCAGGTGATCCAGCTTCAGCAGCACATGGTCGCCGTTGGGGCCGCAGCCGCGCCCCTCCTTGACCTCGGTGACGATGGCGCGCGAGACCACGTCGCGGCTGGCCAGATCCTTGGCGTTGGGGGCGTAGCGCTCCATGAAGCGTTCGCCGTCCTTGTTGATCAGATAGCCGCCCTCGCCGCGCACCCCCTCGGTGATGAGCATGCCCTTGCCGGCGATGCCGGTGGGATGGAACTGGAAGAACTCCATGTCCATCAGCGGAATGCCGGCGCGCAGCGCCATCGCCATGCCATCGCCGGTGTTGATGTGGGCGTTCGAGGTGGTACGGAACACCTGCCCGCAGCCGCCGGTGGCGAGCACCGTGGCCTTGGCCTCGATCAGCAGCGGCTCGCCGCTCTCGATCTCCAGCACCAGGGCGCCGAGGATGACGCCCTCCTCGTCGCGGATCAGGTCGATGGCGAAATATTCGTCGAAGAAATGGGTGCGCGCGCGCAGGTTCTGCTGATACAGGGTGTGCAGGATGGCATGGCCGGTGCGGTCGGCGGCGGCGCAGGTGCGCGCCGCCTGGGGACCGCCGAAGTTCTGGCTCTGGCCGCCGAAGGCGCGCTGGTAGATCTTGCCGTTGTCCAGGCGCGAGAAGGGCACCCCGTTGTGCTCCAGCTCGTACACCGTGGGAATCGCCTCGCGGCACATGTATTCGATGGCGTCCTGGTCGCCCAGCCAATCGGAGCCCTTGACGGTGTCGAACATGTGCCAGTGCCAGTTGTCCGGCAGCACATTGCCCAGGGCGGCGTTCACCCCGCCCTGCGCGGCCACGGTGTGGGAGCGGGTGGGAAACACCTTGGAGACCACCGCCACCCGCGCATCGGTGCGCGCGAGCTGCAGCGCAGCGTTCAGCCCGGCCCCGCCGGCACCGATGATCAGGGCGTCGAAACGTCGTTTCTCCAGTGCCATTCAGCCGATCCTCACCCGCATGAGTATTTCCAGAACCCAGAGCCCGCAGGCCAGCAGTCCGCTCGCCACCAGCACCAGCAGCAACAGGCGCAGGGCGAAGGGTTTGACATAGTCGATGAGCACGTCGCGGATCCCCACCCAGGCGTGCAGCAGCACCGCGACCGCGAACACCAGGGTCGCCAGCCCCATGAGGTCTTGTCGGAACAGCTCGCGCCAGGCGTTCCAGTCTGCCGGAGGAGCCAGCAGCAGCCGGCTCACCAGATAGAGGCTGAACAGGCCGATATAGACCGCGGTGACCCGCTGCAGCAGCCAGGCCCGCAGACCGCTGGCGGTACGGCTCACAGCAGCCCCCAGGTGATCAGCAGGGCCACCAACGGGGCTGCCAGCAGCACCATCCAGGCGGTGGCGCGCGCCATCTGCCGGTCCACTCCGAGGTCGGCGTCGATCAGCAGGTAGCGGATCCCCGCCAGCAGATGATGAAACAACGACCACAGCAACAGGAACAGCAGCACGGTGCCCAGGGGACGATGGATCTCGGAGCGGACCGCCGCGAAGCCGGTGGCGTCGTCCAGCGACCAGCCCAGCAGATAGACGAGCACCGGTAGCGCCAGAAACAACAATACCCCGGTGATGCGGTGCACGATGGACATCACGCCGGGCACCGGCAGATGGACCTTGAGCAGATTGAGATGGACGGGTCGAATGCTGCTGCGGTCGAGTGACATGGCGCCTGTTCCCGAGACGTTGCTGATCAGATGTTGGCCCTGGCCTGGGATACCCGACAACTTACACCCAAGCCCGGGTAATGACACCTGCCGGCAGCATGAAATCTTTCAATGGAGTGTCCACGTGGTGACTATAGACGTCCTGCGATGGGCTGTCACAGGGGCGCAGCGCGGGGCGCGTTAAACGAAATTCGCCGACAGTGGCTTTCGCTGCGCTCATCCCGCTCTACGAAGAGTGGAGTGAGCTTCGGTGGGATCAGAGATCGCTCAGCTCCCGCAGATAACGAAACAGTTTGCGTCCCGCGCCGGCCGGCTTGCCGTGGTCGCGTTCGCGCCGGGCGTCGCGCACCAGTTGGCGCAGCCGCTGGCGGTCGAGGTGGGGCCATTCCGCAGCCGCCTCGCCGAGCAGCGGGTCGCCGGTCTCGATCAGCCGGTCGCGCCAGCGCTCCAGGCGATGCAGGGCCTGGTTGGCGGCCACCTGCTGGGAACGCCGGTCCCGCAGGTACGCCGCCAGGGGCTCCAGGTCGACGTCGCGCAACTGCTTGACGCAGAACTTGAGCTGACGCTTGCGCGCGCCGGAGGGAGGGATGCGGCGCACCCGGTCGATCTCGGCGATGGCGTCGGCGCCCAGGCCCAGGCGCGCCAGCTCGGCGTCGCTGAGGCCCACTGCGGCCTCCACCAGGGCGGTGCGAGCCGCCAGCTCGCGCTTGAGGCGGGTCTTGTTGGGGCGCTCGCCCCGCTCCCGTTCGGGGGTTTCCTCGTTCATACCGGCTCCAGGTGTTCCACGCGCAACTGCAGCCGCTCCCGCCCCTGCCAGTGGTTGACGTCCAGACGATAGGCCAGGTGTGCCCGCTGCGGCAGTTCGGGCAGGCGCTCGGCGAGGCCGAAGGCGATGCCGTCGATCGGCTCGCCGCCATCGGGATGCTGCAGCACCAGCTTCCAGTGGCGTTCGCCGACGATGCGGCCGGAGAGGATCTCGAAACGGTCGTCGAACAGCGGCTCCGGGAAGCCCTGCCCCCAGGGGCCGCCCGCCTCGATCGCCCGCGCGGTCGCCAGATCCAGTGCCTGAGGCGGCACCGGGCCGTCGGAGGGCAGCAGCGGTTGCAGCGCATCTTCGGGAAGCAGCTCGCGCACCACGGCGTCGAAGGCGCGCGCGAAGGCGGCGAAATGGCCCCGCTTCAGGGTCAGCCCCGCCGCCATCGCATGGCCGCCGAACCGCTCCAGCAGATCGGGATGACGCGCCGCGACCCGGTCCAGGGCATCGCGGATGTGCAGCCCCGGAATGGAGCGCGCCGATCCCTTGAGCCGTTCATCGTCGGCCGCCGCGAAGGCGATCACCGGGCGGTGGTAACGTTCCTTGATGCGCGAGGCGAGGATGCCGATCACCCCCTGATGCCAATCCTCGCGGAACAGGCAGAGCCCCCAGTCCTGCGTCGCATCGTCGGACTGCAGCCCGGCCAGCATCGCCTCCGCCTCCGCCTGCATCGTCTGCTCGATCTGGCGCCGCTCGCGGTTGAGTGCATCCAGTTCCCGGGCCAGGGGGCGGGCCTCGGCGAGAGAGTCCGCCAGCAGGCAGGCGATGCCGCGGCTCATGTCGTCCAGCCGTCCGGCGGCGTTCAGACGTGGCCCCACCACGAAGCCCAGATCGCCGGCGTTCGCCCGGCGGTGGTCGCGCCCTGCGGTCTCCAGCAGCGCCAGGATGCCGGGACGGCAGTCGCCGGCGCGGATCCGCATCAGCCCCTGATGGACCAGAATGCGGTTGTTGCGATCCAGCGGCACCACGTCGGCCACGGTGCCCAGCGCCACCAGGTCGAGAAACTGCGCCATGTTGGGGACCGGACCTCGCGCACCGTCGAACCAACCCCTGCGCTGCAGTTCGGCGCGCAGCGCCAGCAGCACGTAGAAGATCACGCCCACGCCCGCCATCGCCTTGGAAGGAAACGGCTCGCCGGGCCGATTGGGGTTCACGATGACCGCGGCGTCGGGCAGCCGCTCGCCCGGCAGGTGGTGGTCGGTGACCAGTACCGGGATGCCTGCCTCGTTCGCCGCCGCCACCCCGTCGATGCTGGAGATGCCGTTGTCCACCGTGATGATCAGGTCCGGCTCGCGCTCCCGCGCCAGCGCCACGATCTCCGGGGTCAGGCCATAACCGTACTCGAAGCGGTTGGGCACCAGAAAATCGACCGCCTGGTGGCCCATGGCGCGGATCGCCAGCACCGCCAGGGCGCAACTGGTGGCGCCGTCCGCGTCGAAGTCGCCCACCACCAGCAGGCGGCCGCCTCGTGCCATGCAGTCGGCGATCAGTGCCGCGGCCCCTTCGGTGCCGCCCAGGCGCTGCGGCGGAAGCAGGTCCGCGAGCGAACGCCCCAGCTCGTCTCGATGGCGGATGCCGCGCGCGGCATAGATGCGGCGCAGCAGGGCCGGCAGCTCCGCCGGCAGCTCGGGGGCGTCCACCACGTCGCGGCGTCGGATACGGGTCCTGGTCTGCGGGATGTCTTGGCTCGCCTGGGTCACCCTGCCCTCCTTCGGATGGCGGGATAGTATCATCCCGGCGATGGCCCACCTCCACTCACCGAACTGGCAACCCGCCCGGCAGCCGCCGACGTTGCGACCGGACGAGATCCATCTCTGGCATGCGCCGCTGGCGGCCCTGCCCTGCAGGCGGGCGTGGCTGGGGCCGGCCGAGCAGGCGCGTCTGGAGCGACTGTTCGACCCTGCAGCACGACAGGCCTTCTGTGCCGCCCGCACCCTGCTGCGGTGCCTGCTGGGCGGCTATCTCGACCGTGCGCCAAATGCAGTGGACATCCGGCTCGACGCCCAGGGCCGCCCCCATCTCGCGGAGCCGGCACTGGACTTCAACCTCAGCCATGCCGGCGGCCAGCTCCTGCTGGCCTTCGCTCGTGGGCGGCATGTGGGCGTGGACTGCGAGGCGGTGCGAGCGGTGCAGGGGATGGCGCGGATCGCGGAACGCCTGTTCGACGCAGAGGAACGCGCGCATTGGGAAAGGGATGGCGGCACGCCCGAAGGCTTCTTCCGCATCTGGACCCGGCTGGAGGCGCGCCAGAAATGCCTCGGCGAGGGCCTGTTCGCGCGCCGCGTGGCGCCTTCCGAGGTGCGCTGCCGGAGCTTCCACGCGGCTGGCCTGCCCGCCTGTGTCGCCTGGTCGCCGCCGGGCGAGGTACGCATCCGCTTCCTGCGCCCCCAGCCGGTATAATCCGCCGGTCGCGCCGGCGGGATGCCGGTCGCCCACCACTTTCGGGAGCCTGCCGTGGATTTTCTTCAGATCGTGATCCTGTCCCTGGTCCAGGGACTGACCGAATTCCTGCCCATCTCCAGCTCCGGCCATCTGATCCTGGCGCCGCATCTGCTGGGCTTCAAGGACCAGGGGCTGATATTGGACGTGGCGGTGCACTTCGGCACCCTGATCGCGGTGGTGGGCTATTTCCGGCACGACATCTGGCAGATCACCCGTGGCTGGTTCGCCGCCCTGCCGCCGGGCCGCCCCGCCAACCCCGAATCCCGCCTCGGCTGGGCCATCATCGTCGGAGTGCTGCCGGTGGTGGTGGTCGGTCTGTTGGTGAAGGACATCGTGGAACAGGATCTGCGCCAGGACTGGATCATCGGTACCACCACCATCCTGTTCGGCCTGCTGCTGGGCTGGGCGGACTGGCGCGGCCGTCGTACCCGTGATCTGGACCGCCTGACCCTGCGCGACGCCCTGCTGATCGGGCTGGCCCAGGTGCTGGCGCTGATTCCCGGTACCTCGCGCTCGGGCATCACCATGACCGCCGGGCTGATGCTGGGCCTGACCCGCGAGGCCTCGGCCCGCTTCTCCTTCCTGCTGTCCATCCCCACCATCCTGGGGTCCTCCATCCTGGTGCTGAAGGACCTGTTCGAGGCCGGCAACACCATTCCCGCCGCCACTGTGCTCACCGCCATCGCGCTGTCCGCGATCACGGCCTGGGCCTGCATCCACTACTTCCTGGCCTTCATCGAGCGCATCGGCATGCTGCCCTTCGTGATCTACCGCCTGCTGCTGGGGGCGGTGATCTTCGCGCTGATTCTTTAACAGGATGTTGAAAAAGTCCTTCCATGGACTTTTTCAACCACGGAAGCGGAAAACGCGGTTTACCGCTTCCTGCATTTTCGATGGCTTGCAGCCATCGAAAATGGCGGCACATCCCTGTACCGCTCACAGGCCGTTGAAAAACGCCTTTTTTCAACGGCCTGTTAAGCCTGCGCGCGACCGAGGGCAGGTCAGCGGATCTCGGGCATCTGCCCGCCCAGGCGGGTCAGGGCATGCGCGGCGGCGACGCCGATGCGGTCGGCCAGTCGCTTCAGCGGGTCAGCCTCGACGGTGAAGTCGACCACCTTGTCGATGCCCACCACGTCGCGCGCGACGTGCCACAGGTCGCCGATCTCGTCCGCGAGGCCCAGCTCGATGGCGCGCCGGCCGGTCCAGAACAGGCCGCTGAACAGCTCGTCGGACTCGGCCAGACGGTCGCCGCGGCCCTGCTTCACCGCATCGATGAAGGCGGCGTGGATCTCCTCGAGCACCTTCTGGGCGTGCGCCTTGTCGAAAGGCTTGAGCGGGCTGAAGGGGTCGAGCATGCCCTTGTGCTCGCCCGAGGTGAGCAGACGCCGCTCGATACCCAGCTTGTCCATGGTGCCGGTGAATCCGAAGCCGTCCATCAGCACGCCGATGGAGCCGACGATGCTGGAGGGGTTGACGTAGATGCGATCCGCGGCGGAGGCGACGTAGTAGCCGCCGGAGGCGCACATGTCGCCCACCACCACATAGAGCGGGATCTTGGGATGCTTCTTGCGCAGGCGGCGGATCTCCTCGTAGATGAGGCTCGCCTGCACCGGGGTGCCGCCGGGGCTGTTGATGCGCAGCACCACCGCCTTGGTGCGACGGTCCTTGAAGGCCTTGCGCAGCCCCTTGTTGATCCAGTCGGCGCTCGCGGGCCCATCCGGCTCGATCACCCCCTTCAGCTCCACCAGGGCCACGTGATCCTTGCCCGTGGCCCGCTCCAGGTCCAGTTCGCCCTTGCCGGCGAGCAGGTAGATCAGGAAGCCGATGTAGGCGAAGGTGAGCAGCTTGAAGAAGATGCCCCAGCGGCGCGCCCGGCGGCGCTCCCGCAGGGCCTCGGTGGCCAGTTCCTCCAGCAGGACCCGGTCCGGGTGCTTGCCGTTGTCGTCCGTCTTGTCGTTCACGCCAGGGACTCCTCTCGTTCAGCCTGGGTCAGCCAGGGGGGAAGCTGGTGCAGGTCGTTCAGCACCGCCAGGGCACCGTGACGCTGCAGGCGCTCGCCCTCGTGCACTCCATGCGCCACGCCCAGGGCATCCACCCGGGCGTTGGCCGCCATCTGCATATCGTACTCGCTGTCGCCGATCACCAGGGCCTCGGCAGGCGGGGTGTCCAGATCCGTCAGGATCTCTTCCAGCATCTGCGGGTGCGGTTTGGAGAAGGCCTCGTCGGCACAGCGTGTCATATGAAACCAGTCGCTTAGGCCAGTTTCTTCAAGTACCTTATCAAGTCCCCGACGGCTCTTGCCGGTGGCCACGGCGAGCAGATAGTCCCGCTCTCTGGCCCAGTCCAGCACCTCGCGTGCACCCGGGAACAGCGAGGACGGCGGCACCGCATCGCCCAGCCAGTGGCCGCGATAGGCGTCGATGAAGTCCTCCACCTGGGACGTATCGAAGTCCGGGAACAGGCGCTGCACCGCCTCGCGCATTCCTAGTCCGATGATCTCGCGCACCGCCGCCGCCTCGGGCACCGGGGTGCCGGTATCGGCGGCGGCGAGCTGCATGCAGCGCACGATGCGCCCGGCGGAGTCCATCAGGGTGCCGTCCCAGTCGAAGACCAGCAGTCGGTAGGGTTTCATTGCGATTCGTCCAGCAGTCGTTGCAGTTCGTCCGGCAGCGGGGCCTCCAGGCGATAGCCGCCGGGCCGCCCCTCCCAGGGGAAGGTCAGGCGCCAGGCATGCAGGAACAGTCGATCCAGGCCCCGCTCCCGCCAGGCCCGGTTGGCCGCCTCGTCGCCATACTTGGGATCGCCCAGGATGGGGGTGCCCAGATGGGCCGCATGAACCCGGATCTGGTGGGTACGCCCGGTCTCCAGACGCGCCTCCACCAACATGGCGTCGCCCAGCCGGCGCAGGACCCGGAAATGGGTCACCGCCGTTTTGCCTCGCGGGTCCACCCGCACCACCCGTTCGCCGCTGCGCAGGGTGTTCTTCTGCAGCGGGGCGTCCACGGTGCGCCGCTCGCCCCGCCAACGCCCGGCGACCAGCGCCAGGTAGCGCTTTTCGACCCGCCCGGCGAGCTGGAGTTTCTGCAACTGTTGCAGGGCGCTGCGGCGCCGCGCCACCAACAGCAGGCCCGAGGTGTCGCGATCCAGGCGGTGCGCCAGTTCCAGATAGGGCGCATCGGGACGCAGGGCGCGCAGGATCTCGATCACCCCATGGGAGATGCCGCTGCCGCCGTGTACCGCGATGCCCGAGGGCTTGTTCACCACCAGCAGGTCGCGATCCTCGTGCAGGATCGCCTCGGCGATGCGCCGTTGCAGCCCCGCCCCCGGGGCGCGCGTCTCGCTCGGCTCCCCCAGGCGCAGCGGCGGGATCCGCACCTGGTCGCCCGCATGCAGGCGGGTGGTGGGCTTGACCCGTCCCTTGTTCACCCGCACCTCGCCGCGCCGCAACACGCGGTAGATCCAGCTACGCGGCACCCCCTTCAACCGATGGATCAGGAAGTTGTCCACGCGCTGCCCCTCACCCCCTTCGGTTACGGTGAGATAGCGTACTTTGGGCGTATTTTCACGACTGTTCGCCACCAATATCCCTCGAACGGCAAAATGGGTGCATCTTGCGGCGTTTTGTTGTATTTTCAGCGGGTGACCGTGGCGACCGCAGATCGGCGTAGCGGCACTCCGGGGGATGCCAAGGCATCCGCCACCGTTGACCCGGCCCCGTCCAACCAGAACCAAACCGGCAACAGGGTTGCCATGCTAACCGACGGGCCGGGGACAAGACCAATTGTTCGCGTGCCAGCCAACCAGAAGTCCCGGATACCTCGCCGTAGCTCGACCTCTGCCAACCTGGCCCGATTTAGACTGAATTCGCCCGCCGTGCGAGCGCCAGTCCTGCCCTGCACCGGCTATTGCGCCTTCGATTCGGCTGCAAGCCGCTGATCTGCAAGGCAGGTCGACCGAGTACGCCGCCCGCGGCCAAGCCGAGACACCGACAATATGAAACGCATGCTGATCAACGCAACTCAGCCAGAGGAGTTGCGCGTGGCCATCGTGGATGGCCAGAAACTCTACAACCTCGATATCGAGGTCCCCGGCCGGGAACTCAAGAAGGCCAACATCTACAAAGGACGCATCACCCGCGTCGAACCCAGCCTGGAGGCCGCCTTCGTGGACTATGGCGCCGAGCGCCACGGCTTCCTGCCGATGAAGGAGATCGCCCGCAGCTACTTCTCCGAGGAGGCCCAGGCCTCCGGCAAGCGACCCAGCATCAAGGAGGCGATCAAGGAAGGCCAGGAGCTGATCGTCCAGGTCGAGAAGGAGGAACGGGGCAACAAGGGCGCGGCGCTCACCACCTTCCTCTCCCTGGCCGGTCGCTACCTGGTGCTGATGCCCAACAACCC
>CAZVIG010000041.1:0-10993 GCA_964627395.1 uncultured Sedimenticola sp. | reverse complement strand
GGGCGCTGGGCCGCCCCGACGAGGCGCTGGCGATGCAGGAGCAGTGGGTCGAACAACATCCCGAGGATGTGTTGGCCAATCTGGCATTGTCGGGGACGCTGGCGAAACAGGGCAAGATCGACGAGGCGATCGAGCAGTACCAAACGGTGCTCGATAAGGACCCCGAAAATGTGACCGCCCTGAACGATCTGGCCTGGTACCTGAAAGACAAGAATCCGACCAAGGCGCTGGGATATGCGCGTAAGGCGGCGGATCTGGCGCCGAACAACGTTCAGATTCTCGATACCCTGGCGATGGTGCAATTCGCCGCCGGCCAGGAACAAAAGGCAGAGGAGACCATGGCGCGGGCCCTGCTGAAGGCGCCGCAGAATCCGGCGTTGCTTTATCATATGGCGATGATCAAGGAACGGCTGGGGCAGGATGCCAAGGCGCTCGAGCTGGTCGAGTCGGCACTGAAGAAGGCCGGGAATTTCGCCGAACGTGAGGCAGCCGAACGGTTGCTCGCAAAACTCAAGAAATAGCCATGTTGCTGAGGCGTATGAAGCATGCGATGGCAGTCCTTTGCCGGGTCTGTCTCGCGCTGGGGGGGCTGTGGGTCGGTCAGGTGCAGGCAGATCTGCCCGATACGATCGAACGCGTGCGACCTTCCATCGTCGGGGTCGGCGTCGTGCAGCGGCATTTGCGCAAGGTCTCCAGCACCTTCTCGGGAACCGGCTTCGTGGTTGGGGGCGGTTCCCTGGTGGTGACCAACTATCATGTCTACAAGGGCCTGCAGAAACTGCGTGACGCAGGCAGTCAGTTGGTGGTCTTCTCCGGCCGGGGCAAGACCGCCAAGGCGCGCCCGGTCAAGCTGCTGCGTGCGGACAGGAAGCACGACCTCGCGGTGCTCAAGCTGCTGAAGGGGCGCCTGCCGGCATTGCGGCTGGCGGGTGACGGGCTGCGGAGAGAGGGCGAGGCGGTGGCTTTCACCGGCTTTCCCATCGGCATGGTGCTGGGGCTCTATCCTGCCACCCACAGGGGTATCATCTCGGCGATCACGCCCATCGTGATACCGGCCTATTCCAGCCGCAATCTGACACCGGCGCAGATCAAGCGTATCCGCGACAAGCCTTTCGAGGTGTATCAGCTCGACGGCACGGCCTACCCGGGCAACAGCGGCAGTCCGGTCTATGACCCGGCCAGCGGTGAGGTCATCGGCGTCATCAACAGCGTCTTCGTCAAGGGCAGCAAGGAGGCGGCGATCGAGAAGCCTTCCGGCATCACCTACGCGATTCCTATCCGCTATGTCCGGGCGCTGCTCCAGGGTGAGAAATAGCCATGGCCGAGGCGGTGCGCAGCAGCCGGCATCGTAGCCGGCATGGGAAAAGGCGTCGTCGCAGGCGCTCCAGCCGGCGCGCCCGTACCCGGCGCCTGCTGGTGCTCGTTGGACTGGGGCTGGCGGGATTCGCATTGGTGATGTTGCTGGTGATCGCCGCGGAGCCGCCGGCGCCGCCGACAGTCGTCGACACGGCTCCCGATGAGCCATTGGTCAACGATGCGCTGCTGGACCTGCCGGCGAATCGCTGGGTCCTGGTGAGAGAAGGGCGTTCCGGTAACTGGCATCGGTCGGCCCATGGGGCGGCGGTGTTCGATTCCCGCCGCAAGAAGGTGTTCGTGTTCGGTTCCGACACCCACGGCAAGGATTATGATGATTCGGTGCACGAGTTCGATCCGCTGACGGTCCAGTGGTCCGATCATCGTACGCCGGCGCGTCGTCGCACTTACCATGTGGACGAGCAGGGCCTGCCGGTGGCGGGCAGCGGCGAGTTGCGCCCTTGGGCGATGCACGTGTATGACGGCATGGTCTATGATCCGAAACTCGACGCCCTGGTGGTCAGCGGGGTGCCTCGGCACAACCCGGCGACCAAGACCATCGACGGCATCTCGCGCCATCCGGTCTGGATCTATCACCTCGACAGCCGGCGTTGGGAGCCACTGGCGGATACCGATCCGGCGGCGCCTCCTTTCTTCGGTTCTGCCGCTGCCTATGACAGCCGTCGGGACACCATCGTGGTGGTGGGCAAGGGAACCTGGGAGTTGGGGCCCGATCGCAGGCAATGGGTGCGCACCGCTGCGCAGCCCGAGGACTCCCGCCGCCAGACCCTGGTCTACGCAGCCGGGGAGGGCAACTTCTACCTCTTCGGTGACGATGGCGATCCCCAGACCCTTCAGGTCTATGTGCCGGGCGAGACACCCGGCAGCCCCGGGCGCTGGGAGACCCGCCATCCCGAGGGCGATCCGGCCTGTGCTGCCGCCACGCCGGTGCCGGTGGCCTATGAACCCCGCCAGGGGGTCTTTCTGCTGCAGGTGGATCGACGCCTGGCGAAGGCGAAGGAACCGAAAACCAAGGCGAAACCGACCGAAGGAAAGTCGAAGCAGGGCAGTGCGGATGACAAGGACAACAAGGCGAAATCCGAACAGAAACCGGCCGGCAAGGCGAAGGGTGACGAAGCGGGTCCGGCGACGGAGAGCTGGGCCTATGTCTACGAGCCCCGGGCTGACAGATGCACGCCACTGCCCGGCACCCGCCTGGGTGCGCTCGGCATGGACTACATGCTGGTGTTCGACGACTTCTACAAGCTCTTTCTGCTGGTGAGCGGTGACGACCGCAAACCGCTGGCGGTGCATGCCTTGCGCCTGGACATGGAGTTCCTGCAGGGTGAGCCGGCTCAATATGATTGACTGGTGGCGGCGGGCCTGGAAACGACACCGGGAGCCTGTCTTCGGCTCGGGAGGTGATTTCAGCGTGCTGTTCGTCTGCACGGCCAATGTCTGCCGCTCGCCGATGGCCGAGGCGCTGCTGCGGCACCGGCTGCGCGAACGGGGCCTGGCCGGTCGGGTGGCGGTGGATTCCTGCGGGACCCGGGTGTCGCCGCTGCGCCAGCGGCCGGATCCGCGTGCCGGCCAGGTGTTGATGGAACGGGGCATCGAGGCACCGTTGCGCCGTTCTCGCGCCCTTCGGGAGGCGGATTTTTCGGTCGCCGATGTGATCCTGTGCATGGACCGGGACAACCTGGAGCGGGCCCGCGCCCTTTGTCCCGCGTCGGTGCAAGAGCGCCTGGGTTTGGTGATGGAACAGGCGTCCGGCGCTTCCCAGGCCGAGGTGCCGGATCCCTATTACGGCAACCTCGAGGGCTTTCGGCGGGTCGCCGACCTGCTCGATCAGGCGATTGCTGGGTTGGTGGATGGGATCGAACGACGACTGCAGGAGAGCGCCTGAGACTCGCGCAGGAGCAAGGGTCGTTCCACGCGGCCGTTGTCACAGTTTCACGACCTAATCTAGGGCGGGGGAAAATTCCCCTTGATCATTCGGGGGGGTTGGTCTAAAAATATGACCCAGTTCACAAATAAAGCGTCAGGATCGAAAGGACGATTTGGGATTTAGGATCCTTGGCGCGGTTTAGGGAAGATCAACAGGCGGGCCCTTCCCGGGTCGCCAAGGCAGGTCAGGGATATGGGAAGTCAAGGGAAGTTTCGTTCGTCACTGGGGGATGGGGACGGACGCCCCATCTATATGGAGCGGAGCTCCAGTCTCGCGCTGGACAGCGACAGCGTGCTGGCCGAGGAGAGCGGTACCTCCGAGCCTGTACTGCTGCGGGGTGAGTTTTCCGAGGGGGCGCCCGAGTCGCCGCAGGAGACCCATAAGGCCTTCCTGCGAGGCAAGGTGCGACTGTTCGGACACTTCGTGCCGGTGCAGTCACTGCTTCTGGCCGGCGTGGAGGGTACGCTTTTCGTGCTCCTCGGCCTGTTGTCCTTGAATCTCGCTCCCCGCCTCTTTCACACCGTAGGGTCGGCCCAGCCCCTGCAGGCGACCCTGATCCAGTCTGCGACCATCGGCGTGGTGCTGCTGCTGGCGCTGGTGGCGGTGGGTCTCTATAGCGCCCATCAGCGCGCGGAACTGGGCGGCGTGATCTCGCGCACCCTGGTAGGTTTCGCGGGCGCAGCCTTGGTGTTGCAGGCCGTCTACTGGCTGGCTCCCGGGGTGGCGGTGGCACCGCCGGTGCTGGGTATCACCTTGCTATTCTGCCTGGCGGCCTTCGCTATGGTCCGGCCTGTGTTCTACCACTATGTGGATGCCTCTCTGCTCACCCGCCGCGTGTTGGTGGTGGGCACCGGAGAGCGGGCACGTTCCATCGAGGGGTTGCGCCGTAAGTCCGATCAGCGGGGCTTCCGGCTCGTGGGCTTCGTCAATGTCTCCTCTCAGGGAAAGATCCTGGTGCGGGAGGACAAGGTAATCCATCTCCAGTCGCAGCTATGCCGTTATGCGCTGGAGCATGACGTGGACGAGATCGTGATCGCAGTGGACGATCGGCGCCAGGGTGCCGTGCCCACCGACGAGCTGCTCAACTGCCGCATGAGCGGCATGGACGTCACCGACATCCTCGATTTCTTCGAGCGCGAGAGCGGCAAGATCCGCCTCGATCTGCTGCGCCCCGGCTGGCTGATCCATTCCGACGGCTTCAAGCACAACCTGGTGCGCGACTTCGCCAAGCGGGCCTTCGACTTGGCTCTGGGGACCCTGCTGTTCGCCATCGCCTCGCCGCTCATGGTGTTGACCGCACTGGCCATCTACATCGAGAGCGGCGGCAAGGGCACGGTGCTGTTCCGGCAGAAGCGCGTGGGCAAGGGTGGCAAGGAGTTCGAGCTGATCAAGTTCCGCAGCATGTGCATGGATGCGGAGAAGGATGGCAAGCCCCGCTGGGCCACTCCCGACGATCCTCGCGTGACGAGGGTGGGACGTTTCATCCGCCTGACCCGTCTCGACGAGCTGCCGCAGCTGTGGAACGTGCTGCGCAACGACATGAGCATCGTGGGGCCGCGCCCGGAACGGCCGGAGTTCGTGAGGCGGCTGGTGCGCCGCGAGCCGCTGTACCGCGAGCGGCACCGGGTCAAGCCTGGGATCACCGGCTGGGCCCAGGTGCGCTATCCCTATGGGGACTCCGAAGAAAAGTCGATCCGCAAGTTGGAGTACGACCTCTACTACGTCAAGAACCACCGGTTGGTGTTCGACCTCTATATCCTCATCCAGACCGTCGAGGTGGTGTTCTTCAAAAAAGGCGCCCACTGAGGCGGCAGGGAGGTGGCGCCTCTGCTGTCCGCGGAGATGTCGCCCCATCCCCCGCTTGCGGGGGAGGCGGGGATTCTCTTTCTGTCTGTGGGAGCGGCTTCAGCCGCGACTAGAAGGTCGGCAAGACACCAGAGTCGGGGCTGAAGCCCCTCCCACAGAAACGACCGCACTTCACTTCCCCCCGTTTGCCCGGGAGGGGGATTTCAAAAACTCCTCCCCACATGTAGGTGTGCAGGTATGACTGTCCAGGGGGGCTTGAATTTCTCTGGGCGCGTTGGCGTCCGGCCGGGCCGCCAGAATAGCGGCGCTTCCAGATCAGGTGCGTACGCTGCTGCCTGGCACCGATCGAGACGGTGGCTCAGACCATCGAGGTCCATCGGTAGGGCATTCTGAATGCTATCGTAGCCTTTGTGTTCGCTTCGGCGTCAAGGCTCGGCGGAGATACGGTATTTCTCCATCAGGCGATAGAGGGTAGGGCGGGTGATGCCCAGCAGCTTGGCCGATTCGGAGATGTTGAAGTCGGTATAGTGCAGGGCGCGTATGATGGCCTGCTGTTCGGCTCGTTCGCGCACCTGTTGCAGATTCAGTGGCATCTCGGCCGCGGTATCCTCCGGAGCGATGTCCAGCTCCAGGTCCTCGAGGGTGATGTTGGGCCCGTCACTCATGATGACGGCGCGTTTGATGCGGCTCTCGATCTCGCGCACGTTGCCCGGCCAGTCGTAGGCCTCGATGGCCGCGAGCGCCTGGGGGTCGAAGCCTCGTACCTGACGCCCGTATTCCTCGCTGAAGCGGTTGAGAAAGGCCTTCGCCAGCACCACCGCATCCCCTTCGCGCTCCTTCACCGAGGGGATCTCGATGGTGATCTCGCTGATCCGGTAATACAGATCCTCGCGGAAACGGCCCTCAGCGATGAGCTGCTTGAGGTCCTGGTGGGTGGCGCAGACGATACGCACGTCTACCGGGATCTCCTCCCGCCCGCCAATGCGTTCCACCACCCGTTCCTGGATGAAACGCAGCAGCTTGGCCTGCAGGTCGAAGGGCAGGTCGCCGATCTCGTCCAGGAACAGAGTGCCGCCGTCGGCATATTCGATCTTGCCGCGGGTCTGCTTGGCGGCGCCGGTGAAGGCCCCCTTCTCGTAGCCGAACAGCTCGCTCTCCAGCAGGGTGTCGGGGATGGCGGCGCAGTTGATGGCCACCAGTCGCTTGTCGGCGCGTGGGCTCAGCTCGTGCAGCGCCCGGGCGAACAGCTCCTTGCCGGTGCCGCTGGCGCCCAGGAGCAGGGTGGTGATGTCCGAGGGGGCCACCTTTTCCACGGTGCGGCAGACCTTGAGCATCTGCGGGCTGGCGGCGACGATGCCCTCCAGCGGCGTCTGACTGCGGGTCTGCAAAAGCTCGCGGTTCTCACGTTCCAGCTCGTGTACCTGGTAGGCGCGGTCCACGATCAGCGACAGCAGCTCCGGGTCCACCGGCTTCTGGTAGAAGTCGTAGGCGCCCAGGCCGATCGCCTTCACCGCATTGGCCCGGTCGTTGTCCCCGGTCACCACGATCACCTTGGTCTCCGGCGCCAGGGCGAGGATCTCCCGCAGCGTGGCCAGCCCCTCGCCGACCCCGCCGGGGTCGGGCGGCAGGCCCAGGTCCAGGGTCACCACACCGGGCTGGAAGCGGCGTAGCTGGGTGATGGCCTCGTCCCGATCCCCGGCGATCAGTACCTCATAGCCGTCGAAGCACCAGCGCAGCTGGCTCTGAAGGCCGGGGTCGTCTTCCACGACCAGGAGGTATCTGCCTGAATCCTTCATGCCGATGCTTGCGTTCCTTCCGGAGTGGGGGCGAGGGGCTCGCCGTCGTCGGGTTGCAGGACGGGTATTGTAATACGAAAGCAGGTGCCCTTTCCGGGTGCGCTGGTCACTGCGATGTTGCCTCCCAACGACTGTATGATCTCGCGGCTCTCGAAGGCACCGATGCCCATGCCGGTGAGCCCCTTGGTGGAGTCGAAGGGCCGGAACAGGCGATTCTGAACGAAATCTTCGTCCATGCCGCTGCCGGTGTCTTCCACCTCGACCAGCGCCTGGCCGCTGTCTCGGCGTAGGCGAACGGTCACCTGGCCGTCGTCCGGCGTGGCCTCCTGGGCGTTCTGAACCAGATGGCCGAACACAGTAGCGAGCTGTTCCGGGTCGCCCTCGACATAGACGGGAGTATCGGGCAGTTCCAGGACGGGGGCGGGGCGGAAGCCGGCGCGGCGCTCCACCACCTCGTGCAGGAGCGCGTCCAGTTTCACCCGTTGGCGCTTGCTGCCGCGCATGCCGCTGCGCATCTGCTCCATCAGTCGCGTCATGCGGGCCACCGAGTTGCGGACCGTGTCGATCACGTCGTCCACGAAGGCGGGGTTGTGCTTGTGGCGTTCGGCATTCGCCACGATCAGCGACTGCTGGGCCAGGATGTTCTTCAGGTCGTGTACCACATAGGCGGAGAGGCGGTTGAAGGCCTCGAACTGGCGTGCCTGCATCAGGGCGTGGTCGGCCATGTGCTGGGCGAGATGGCTGGCCGCCTGTTGAGCCGCCACTTTGAGCAGGTCGCGGTCCTCCCAGTTGATTTGCGTCACCACGTCGGACTGTTTGAGCAGCAGCATGCCGATGAGGTTGTCGCCCGAGATCAGGGGCACGAGCAGCCAGGCGCCGGGCACCTGCCGCAGCCAGTCCGGCAGCACCAGGCCGTCATAGTGGTCCGGATCGCGGGCATATTCGGGCAGGTCGATGATCCACTGCCGTTCTTCCAGATAGCGTGTCAGGGCCGCGGTGGGCGGATCGTCCGGCACCTCCACGTGCGGCATGTTCCAGTCGGCCACCAGGACGCATTGGCCCTTGTCGTTGCGCGCCCAGAGGATGCCGCCCGGGCTCTGCACCAGCGCGGCGATGGCCCGGATGATGCGCATGGGGACGGTCTCGTCACCCTGTGCCAGGGTTCGGGTGAAGCGCAGCCATTCGGTGCGGTAGTCGTATTTGTAGTTGAAGAAGTGCTTGCTTAGGAACACCCGGAACTTGGCGCGCACTTGGGCGGAGAAGAGCAGCACGGCGAGCAGGATGAGCATGCCGCTCAGGAACACCGTCTGCGCTACCGCGCCCCAGTCTCCGCCGTACAGCCGCAGCAGGTAGCCGATGCCGGCCATTCCCAGCAGGAAGAGCCCGACTCCCATCAGGGTGAAGGAATGGAGCACCACCTGGCGCGAGACATGGATGCGCATGTTCCAGTCCGGGTTGCGCGCTACCGACACCGCGATCAACGGTGCCAGAAGCCCGTTCACCGCACCCCGTGCCATCCAGAGTTGTTCGTCCATGCGCCGGAACAGTAGGGCGTCAGTGAACAGGTAAAGGTCGTAGGCGAAGATGCCGCCCAGGCCGATACACAGGTACTTGAGGGTCCAGCGCTGGGCCTCGGAGGCGTTGCGGTAGAGCTGTTCCACCAGCAGCAGGGCCAGGATGGCCAGTGCCAGCCAGGCGGTGATGCGCAGGCTGGTCACCTGAGGGGCCGGCAGCGCCAGCCATTGCGCCAGGAAGGGACCGCCGAAGATCACCAGGCCCGTGCCCAGGAACAGGCTCCAGGCCAGGGGGCGCAGCCAGCGCGGCGTATCGGTGTCGTCCCGGGGCTGCAGCAGGTGCAGCAGGAACAGGCCCCATGAGAGGTCGCGCGCATACTCGGCGCCGACCAGCAGCCACAGCGGCATGCCTTGTACCAGGCTGGCGGCGGAGATGCCGGCCCAGGCGGCGGAAAGCAGGCTGGCCGCGATCATGCGGCTGCCCACCTGATGTCCCCGCCAGGCGATCACCATCAGCGTGGTCAGGGTCGCAAAGGCGACGAAGGCGAAGAGGTAGCTGGCTGTGCCGATGTTCACTGGCTCGTCCGTGTGGCTGGATGCGACTGCGCTGTCAGTTTATCCCAGTCGTAGAGGAAGCGGCTTCGCTGGCGCCCGTGGTGGCGGCCCGAGTATAATCCCACGCTGCTGCCCGCGGAGTACGGGCGCTTCATGGAAAGGAACAATAAATGCCAGACGAACCATCGGCATATCAGGGACTGCGTGACCGGCTGGAACGCGAGCCCCGCACCTGGCTGGTCACGGGGGTGGCGGGCTTCATCGGCTCCAATCTGCTGGAGACCCTGCTGGGGCTGGGGCAGCAGGTGATAGGGCTGGACAATTTCGCCACCGGTCACCGCACCAATCTGGAAGATGTGCGCCGGGTGGTGGGCGAGTCGGCCTGGAGCCGCTTCGAGATGCACGAGGCGGACATCTGCGACCTGGAGGCCTGCCGGCGCGCCACTCAGGGCGTCGATTATGTGCTGCACCAGGCGGCGCTGGGCAGCGTGCCCCGGTCCATCGAGGACCCCATCCGCACTAACCAGTCCAATATCGACGGCTTTCTCAACATGCTGGTGGCGGCGCGGGATGCCGGTGTGAAACGCTTCGTGTATGCCGCCTCCTCTTCCACCTACGGCGACCATCAGGCACTGCCCAAGCAGGAAGACGTCATCGGGCGCCCCCTCTCGCCCTATGCGGTCACCAAGTACGTCAACGAGCTGTATGCCGACGTCTTTGCGCGCACCTATGGGCTGGAGAGCATCGGCCTGCGCTATTTCAACGTCTTCGGGCCACGCCAGGATCCGCAGGGCGCCTATGCTGCGGTGATTCCGCGCTGGATCGGCAATCTGATCGAGGGGCGGCCCTGTCAGATCAACGGCGACGGCGAGACCTCGCGCGACTTCTGCTTCATCGACAACACCGTGCAGGTGAACCTGCTCGCCGCCACCACCGAGGTGCCCGATGCGGTCAACCGCGTCTACAACGTGGCGGTAGGCGGGCGCACCTCGCTCAACGAACTCTATGCGGCCATCCGCGACCGACTGGCGGCCAACGGGGTGGCGGGTGCGCAGGGCGCCGAACCGGTGTACGCCGATTTCCGTCCCGGCGACGTGCGCCATTCCCAGGCGGACATCGGGCGCGCACGCGAGCTGCTGGGCTATCGGCCCACCCATGATCTGGCCGAGGGGCTGGAGGTCACGGTGGGCTGGTTCCTGGACCGCTATCGCCGGGGGCGAGAGGCCGCGCAGGCCGGCTGAGTCGCATTCAACGCTATTTCACCAACGGGAGTCAGGCCAAGGATATGAACACCATTGCAGTCGTGGGTCTGGGCTATGTGGGTCTGCCGCTGGCGGTCGCCTTCGGCAAAAAGCACCGGACCATCGGATTCGACCTGGACGAGCGCAAACTGGAGAATTACCGCAACGGATGCGATCCCAGCGGCGAGGTGGAGCCGGAAGGGCTCGCCGCCGCGGACCAGCTCGAGTACACCAACGACCCGGCGCGTCTCGCCGAGGCGGAGATGATCGTGGTGGCGGTGCCCACCCCCATCGACCAGGCGCACCGCCCCGACCTCTCGCCGCTGGAGGGTGCCTGCCGCACGGTAGGCGAACACATGGCGCCCGGGACCACGGTGGTGTTCGAGTCCACCGTCTATCCCGGCTGCACCGAGGAGGTCTGCGTCCCCATTCTGGAAGAACGTTCGGGTATGCCCTGGCTGGGCAGGGAAGGCGCGGACACCGGTGGTGCTAGAGGTTTCTACGTGGGTTATTCCCCGGAGCGCATCAACCCGGGCGACAAGGTCCATCGCCTGGAGACCATCGTCAAGGTGGTCTCCGGCGACACCCCGGAGACGTTGGAGCGGGTGGCCGAACTGTACGAGATGGTGGTGGATGCCGGGGTACACCGTGCCGCCACCATCAAGGTGGCCGAGGCGGCCAAGGTGATCGAGAACACCCAGCGGGATCTCAACATCGCGCTGATGAACGAGCTGGCGCTGATCTTCCACAGGCTGGGCATCGACACCCTGGAGGTGCTGG
>CAZVIG010000040.1:0-10995 GCA_964627395.1 uncultured Sedimenticola sp. | reverse complement strand
GGTCGGGCATCTTGTCCAGGCTGTTGACGAAGGCGGTCAGCTCGATGCCGGCGGCCGGTCCCACGCAGGCCTGGAGCGCGCCCTGCAGCAGCTCCGGGTGGTCGCCGAACTTCTGCAGGCTGCGATGGGCGAACTCCCAGGAACGGGGCGAGGGGAAGGCCACCGGGTTGTGCGCCGGGTCGAAGTCGAACAGCAGCTCGGGGCGGAAGCGCAGGAAGGCGATCACCCGCTCGTCGATGCCGTGCGCATAGGCCCAGGCCACCCAGTCGTCCAGGTGGGCCTCCACCTCGAAATGGGAGAAGCGGTTGGCCAGCGGCGCCGGCATGGTGTAGGTGACGCCGCGGTCGCCCTGGCGGTTGCCGGCGGCGAAGATGGCCCAGCCCTCCGGCACCTGGTATTCGCCCAGGCGGCGGTCGAGGATGAGCTGATAGGCGGCAGCGGAGACGCTGGGCGGGGTGGAGGTGATCTCATCCAGGAACAGGATGCCCCGCTCGCCGTGGCGCTGCGCGTCCGGCAGGATGGCGGGGGTGGCCCATTCCACGTGCTCGCCGCTGCGGAAGGGGATGCCGCGCAGGTCGCTGGGCTCCATCTGCGAGAGGCGGATGTCGATCACCGGCACGCCGTGGCGTTCCGCGGTCTGGCGGATCATGTCCGACTTGCCCACCCCCGGCGGGCCCCAGAGCATGACGGGGGTGTGATGGCCTTCCAGGGTGCTGTTGAATTCTCGGTCCAGGATGGTGAGCAGTTGGGCCGGGCGCATTACGGACTCCCTATGGGTTGCAGGTTTAGGGCCGCGGGCAAGCATGGTGAGCGCCGGGCCAAAGATCAACCCCCGGTATGCGGGGGCTTGGGCGGGTGCTCGGCCCGCTTGTCAGGGCTGAGTAATTTAGATTATTCTAATGCCCGTTTTGAGCCGCCCAAGCCGGAAACATCACCGGTGGAGGCTGTCGACCGGCGGGTGCAGCCCTGTCGGCCTTGAATCACCATGTTTTGTGCGCCGTACCGAATGGGCGGCTTGGATTGTCAATCGGAGACCGGATATGAACCAGTTCTACTACGACGCTGTGACCAAGATGGAAGAGATGGGTGTGGACGAGGAGTACATCCAGGGCTGGCAGGCAGGCTTCCTGCAGAACCCCAAGCGCGAGGAGCAGCGTATCACCGAGGCCTACGAGGCCGGCTATGCCGACGGAGAGGCCAAGAACACCGACAACTTCGGTAACTGGGTGAAGAGCTGAGCGTACATCCGCTCTGCGAATGAAGAAGGCGGCCTCGGCCGCCTTTTTTGATACGCGGGCTATTCGAACAAATTGGCGATGGCGCGGCTGATCTCGCGGTCCACCTCCGGGCCGTCCTTGTCCATCACCTGGTCGATCACCCAGCGGTTGGCCTGAGTCTCGCCCATGATCTGCTGGATCTCGTAGCCCAGATGGCGCATGAAGGGATAGGAGGGGCCGTCGTCGCCGTAGTTGAACTCCGCATATTCGGCGCCGCGCTCGTTGATCTTCTGCACGAAAGGGCCCACATAGTCGCCGGGGCCGAACAGGTCCACCGAATTGTCCTGCAGGTGACCGGCGAGGTGCTTCGCCAGGGTCACCACCAGTTGGCGTCGCTCCTCCTCGTTCAGCCCCAGCCGCAGATGGGCGATGCGGTCCACGATCTGGAGCTGGAAGATCAGATATTCCACGATCACCGCCATGCGCTGCTCGTCGGTTTCGTAGACGAAGTCCTCGCCATGCAGATTGATCGCCTTGTCCTTGGCGATCCGCCAGGCGATGAAGGCCAGGGCGCCGGCGATCTCCTCCAGCGAGCGTTCGCCCTCGTCGTTGTGCCAGCGACTCTTGATTCTCAGGGCCATGGGTACTTCTCCTACCTTGGCATTCGGTGAATGACCGAGTATTTTACTCGGAAACTGCCAGGGGAGCACCCATGTCATGAATCCGGAGATCAGCGGACTGATCGAACAGGTGCAGCACAACTGCCACATCGCCGACGCCCGGCACGGCGCCGATTACGGCCTCTGCACCTACCTGATGAAGATGCGCGAGTACTACCGCTGGGAACGGGGACTGCCCTATGGCGAACCGCTGGACCGGGAGGCGGTGGGCGACTGGCTGAGCGAGCGCGAGGCGCTGTGGGAGGCGCTGGCGGAGGAGGACTACCGCCCCCTGACCCTGGGCGAGCACCGCCTCGACCCCTTCGACGTGGAGGGGGTGAACCTGCGCATCGCCGACCTGGGGCTGGCCTACAGCGCCGGCCTGGTGCAATCGGGACGCGCCCAGTTCTTTCTGGTGCGCCTCCTGGAACGTGAAGAGGGCGACGACGGCTTCCGGCTCTGGGTGGGTGGACAGGAACTGGCGCGCGGCCTGCACGTGCCGCCGGCGCTGCTGCGCGGGCAGGACATCTTTCTGCGCCGCGATTCCCTCAAGCAACTGCTGTGGGAGAAGTACGAGTCCTGGCTCTGGAGCCGGCCCGACAACGCCCTGGGGCGGGCCCTGGCCTGCTATCCCTTCGAGCGCGACGTGGCGCTGGCGCTGGAGCAGATGACCGCGCGCGAGATGCAGGTGGTGCGCGATCACGAGATCGGCGAGTACCGCGCCGGCCGGCTGTTGGGGCCGGGCTGGGAGGCGCTGCTGCTGCGGGTGCTGGGCACCCCGGCGGAGCTGATGTTGCGCGCGGTGCGCGATCACCTGGCCGACTGCCTGGTGACCCTGCCGCGCCTGCTGGACGAGCTGGGCGACGGCGCCTCCCTGCACGCCTACATCGGCAACCTGGGCCACATGCGCAAGGCGCTGTTCCCGGCGCTGTTGGCCGCCTACGAGGACTGGCGCGTCGACCGCGAGCCCGCGGCGCTGCGCCGCCTGGTGACGCAGGGCCGGGCGCACTGGCAGGCGGTGGCGGAGGCGGCGCTGGCGCTGGACGCCCGGCAGCCCGAGGGCGAGATCGCGGGCGCGCTGAAGACGCTGATCGAGAGTCGGACCCTGTAGCGAGGTCTCAGCCGCGGCGCTGTTCGGCGAAGTCCAGCATCCGCTGGATGGAGACCACCGCGCGCCGGCGTACCGACTCGTCGATGTGGATGGCGTTCTCTCCGCTGCGCAGTACCTGCTCCAGGTTCTGCAGGGCGTTCATCGCCATCCAGGGGCAGTGCGCGCAGGACTCGCAGGTGGCGCCTTCGCCCGCGGTGGGGGCGGAGATCAGCTTCTTGTGCGGCGCCGCCTGCTGCATCTTCCAGAAGATGCCGTCGTCGGTGGCGACGATGAATTCCTCGTTGGGCAGCTTCTGCACCGCCTGGATCAGGGCGGTGGTGGAGCCCACCACGTCGGCCTGATCCACCACCTCGTCCGGCGATTCCGGGTGTACCAGCACCGCGGCGTCCGGGTGCAGGCGGCGCAGCCGCTCCAGGGCGAAGCCCTTGAACTCCTCGTGCACCACGCAGGCGCCGTCCCACAGCAGGATGTCGGCGCCGGTCTGGCGCTGCACATAACGCCCCAGGTGCTTGTCCGGGGCCCACAGGATCTTCTCGCCGCGTTCGTGCAGGTGGCGCACGATGTCCAGGGCGATGCCGGAGGTCACGGTCCAGTCGGCGCGCGCCTTCACCTCGGCGCTGGTGTTGGCGTACACCACCACGGTGCGGTCGGGGTGCTGGTCGCAGAAGCGGCTGAACAGGTCCGCCGGGCAGCCCTCGTCCAGGGAGCAGGTGGCGCCCAGATCGGGCATCAGGACGGTCTTCTCGGGGTTGAGGATCTTGGCCGTCTCGCCCATGAAGCGCACCCCGCACACCACCAGGGTACGGGCGTCGCTGCGCGCCCCGAAACGCGCCATCTCCAGGGAGTCGGCCACGCAGCCGCCGGTCTCCTCGGCCAGCGCCTGGAGGTCGGCATCCACGTAGTAGTGCGCCACCAGCACGCCGTCACGCTCGCGCAGCAGCGCCTTGATGCGCTCCTCGAGGGCGCGTTTCTCCGCCTCGTCCAGCTTCGGCCACTGCGGGTGCTTGGGCACCTGGATGCGGGGCAGTTCGAGTTTTTCGGCGGTTTCGGTGCTCATGGTGCGCTTCCGTTTCCGGTCTGGAACATTGGATTCTATACCGTGCCCGCGGGTTCCCGCAGCGGCCACAGCCAGGCGGCCCCGCGCACCCCGCTGGAGTCGCCGTGTTCGGGCGGCAGGATGCGCGTGGCCAGGGTGTCGGAGAAGACATAGCGCGGCAGCAGGCGGGGCACCTCTGTATAGAGCGAGGGGATGCGCCCCATGCCGCCGCCGAGCACGATCGCCTCCGGGTCCAGCAGGTTGATGACGCTGGCCAGGGCGCGCGCCAGGCGGTCGTGGTAGCGGGCCAGGGTGGCGACCGCCGCCGGTTCCCCCGCCTCGGCGGCGGCGACGATCGCCGGCGGCGCCTCGCCGCTGCCGTGGTCGCGGCTCATGCCGGGACCGGAGAGATAGGTTTCGATGCAGCCGCGGCGGCCGCAGTAGCAGGGCGGGCCGGGCAGTTCCTCCGGCTGCGGCCAGGGCAGGGGGTTGTGGCCCCACTCGCCGGCGATGGCGTTGGGTCCGGTCAGCAGGCGGCCGTCGATCACGATGCCGGCCCCGGTACCGGTGCCGATGATCACCCCGAACACGCTGCGCGCGCCTGCAGCGGCGCCGTCGCAGGCCTCGGAGAGGGCAAAGCAGTCGGCGTCGTTGGCCAGGCGTACTGGACGTCCCAGGGTGCGTTCCAGGTCCTGCAGCAGGGGGCGGCCGTTGAGGCAGGTGGAGTTGCTGTTGCGCAGCAGGCCGCTGGCTGGCGAGAGGGCGCCGGGGGTGCCGATGCCCACCGGGGTGGCGCCGTCCGGGTCGAGGCGCTCCACCAGGTCGGCCACCGCCTGCAGGGTGGCGTCGTAGTCGCCCTGCGGGGTGGGCACCCGGATGCGCGGCTCCAGGCGGCCGTCGGGGTGCAGCAGGGCGCCCTCGATCTTGGTGCCGCCCAGGTCGATGCCGAGGCGGAGGCTCATTCGGCGTCGCGTTCGGGCTCCTGCAGCGCCGGCTGTGCCTCGGTCGCCTCGATGGTGGTGCCCGAGGGGTTGGTGAAGCTGTCGTTGAGGTCCTGCACGTAGCGGTCGGTTTCCTCCAGTACCTCCTCGATGCGATGCCGGTCGCGCTTGCCCCAGCCGCGCGGGGTCTTGCTGAAGATGCTGCGCCAGGGGGCGGTGTTGCACAGGAATGCGTTGGCCAGGTCGCCGCGGATGCCGCGGTCGTTGGCGATGCGCCGCGCCAGCTTCGCCACCGAGCGCGCCGCGAGATGGCGCACCCCGTAGTGCAGCCCCAGCCACACCAGGTAGGCGCCGAGGGCGCCGAGGAACATGCGCAGCGGGGTGGCGGTGATCCATTGCCACCACTCGGCCTTGTAGTGGGCGCCGTCCCACTGGCCGAGCTGGATGGAACCGAACAGGAAGGCGGCGACCGCCGCCAGCAGCACCAGGGCGTCGCCCACCAGGGTGCGTTTGCGCCAGGTCTCGATCAGCTCCAGCAGGGCGGGGACGGTCTTTTCCTCCAGGTCGCGGGCCGTCTTCTCCAGGCTGCCGACGATACGGTAGGCGCGCTCCACCTCCACCTGCTGCATGCGGCCGTAGATCTCGGCGATGTCGGCGTCGCGCTTTTTCTCGAAGCGTTCGCGCAGCGCCGGGTCCTCGATGGGGTTGGCGGCGGTCTTGCTGTAGATGGTGAAGAAGCGGCCGGCGGTGAGGCCGCGCTCGCCCAGGGCCCGCTGCCAGGCGGCCACCACCTCCTCCGGGTTGTCCTCGCGCGCGGTGGTGTCGAGCTGGTTGAGGATGTAGAGGAACTTGCCGGAGTCGGGACGGCGGATGGTCTTGTCCACCAGGTGGTCCAGGGTGTCGCGCATCGCGCCCGGCTCCGGGTGGCGGCCGTCGAAGAACACCAGCACCAGGTCGGAGAGGTCGATGATGTGGTCGGTGATGCGCAGGGTGGAGGTGCGCTGGGCGTCCGCGTCGAAACCGGGGGAGTCGATGATGATCTTGCCGCGCAGGCGTTCGCTGGCGCAGGTCTTGAGCTGCAGGTAGGCGTCGATGCGCGAGCCCTCGCCGGCGGCGACCTTCTCGATCTCGGCGCTGATCTTGTAGAAGGGGAAGCGCGGGTCGGAGTCCAGCGCCACCCCGGGCAGGGTGTGCGACTCGCGCTGCCTGCTGTAGCAGATGACGGTGAACTTGTCGTCCACCGCCTGGTTGCCGCTGCGCTGCAGGCGCTCGCCCAGGTAGTCGTTGATGAAGGTGGACTTGCCGGCGGAGAAGGTGCCCAGCACCGAGACCAGCGGCCACCAGGGGATCTGGGTGGCGTGGGACTCGTCGATCCCGATCAGTCCCATGCGCCGCGTCACCAGATCGAGCTTGCGGAAGCTCTGGACGGCATTGAGCAGGACCGGGTTCTCCTGCTCCAGGTGTTTCTCCAGTTGTTTCAGGCGGTGTTCTATGACATTGCTGCTCATGCTGATCCGTCCCTATCGGCTGACTGCCCCAGTGGAGGTTCGATGGTAGCCCGAGGAAAGGGCGAAGGATAGGGTGTTGGGGATTTCACCCATGTCGCTCAGCATGGACGTGGTGGATCATTAACCGCGGTTAAGGGCGATACATTGCATTCCTGGCGGCCGGTGGGGGATAATCGGCGCCATTATGCGGCAAGCCCACTTCGGTGCGCGCATCCGCGCCCCGTGCCAGCGGGGTGTGGCCGCGACATAAATATAAACCGGGCGAGCCGCAGTTCGGCTTCCCCTCGAGGACCTTGGTTGAGACCATGCGAAGAATCCTGATTGCGGCGGTAGTTGGTGTATCGGTTTTCCTGGGGGGCACGGCCCCGGCGGCGGAGGAGGCGCCCGCTTCCGGCGAGGTTTACGAGGTCGTCACCTCCTCGGAACAGCCCACGGTGGCCATCGGCGGCTCGGTGGTGCCCTATCGGCAGGTGACCCTGGCGGCCCAGCTTCCCGGCCGGGTCAAGTACGTGGCCGGTGTGGAGGGCGACTTCTTCAAGAAGGGCACCCTGCTGGTGGCCCTCGACGAGGACGAGCTGCTGGCCAAGCGCGCCGCCGCCTATGCCCAGTACACCGCGGCCGAGGCCGAGCTGCGCAACGCCGGGGTGCAGTCCACCCGCGAGCTGTGGTCGCCGCGCGCCAACTCCGCGCCCGGCGGCATGGGACTGCCCAATCTGTTCGACCAGATGTTCACCCGTCCCGCAGAGGACTTCTTCGGCGAGCGGGACCGCGGCGCCGAGCGCAGCGCCGATCTGTATGCCTCCAGCACCCGCATCGAGCAGGCGCGCAGCGCCATGATGCGCGCCGCCTCCGAGATCCAGGCCATCGACGCCAAGCTGCGCGACACCCGTAGCGTGGCCCCCTTCGACGGGGTGATCCTGCACAAATACGTCGAGGAGGGCGACACGGTGCAGCCGGGCCAGCCGCTGCTGGACTTCGGCGACGTCACCTGGCTGCAGATCGAGGTGGACGTGCCGGCGCGCCTGGCCCAGGGGCTGCGTCCGATGATGATTCTGCCGCGTGCCGCCACCTTCGACGACCATCCGCAGCCGGTGGATATCCGGGTGGCGCAGATCTTCCCCATGGCGGACGTGCAGCGGCATACCGTGAAGGTCAAGTTCGACATTCCCCAGGGAGTCTCCAAGCCGGGCATGTACGCCAAGGTGATGATTCCCGACACCTCGCAGGCCGCGAGCAATGCGCGCCTGCCCATGATTCCCACTTCGGCCATTCTGTATCGCGGCAACCTGCCGGTGGTGTATGTGCAGAACGCCGAGGGCAAGCCGGAGCTGCGCATGATCCGCGAGGGGCGCAAGCTGCCCAACGGCATGACCACGGTGCTCTCCGGCATCGCCGAGGGCGACCGCGTTTACGTCAACCCCGGACCGCGCCTGCGCAACGAGCTGGAGCCGTCCTCCTCTTCCGACGAGGCGGAAGAGGAAAAGAACGGCGAGGATGCGGGATGAGGCAGTGCTTCCCGTTGGCGCAACTGCAGGCTGAAGCGGTCACATGAGCGACGAAATGAACACCAAGCCGGACTGGGAGCCGGGGGTCGTCCAGGAGGAACACAGCCTGGGGATCGCCGGTTCGGTCGCGCGCTTCTTCATCGATTCTCCCCTGGCGCCCCTGCTCTACATCGCCATGCTGGGGCTGGGCATCCTGGGTCTGATGATCACCCCGCGTCAGGAGGACCCGCAGATCTCGGTCCCGATGATCGACCTGTTCGTGAAGTATCCGGGTGCGGACGTCGATCAGGTGGTGTCGCTGGCGATCCAGCCGCTGGAACGCCTGATGTACGAGATCGAGGGCGTCAAGCACGTCTATTCCGCCGCCGAAAGGGGGCAGGGCATCGTCACCGTGCAGTTCAAGGTGGGCGAGCAGATGGGCCCCTCGCTGGTGAAGGTCAACGACAAGCTGGCCTCCAACCAGGACAAGATCCCGCCCGGCGTGATGCCTCCGCTGGTCCAGGCCAAGGGCATCGACGACGTGCCGGTGGTGACCGCCACCCTGTGGTCGGATAAGGACTACAACAAGGACGGCATCCCCGATGTGGACGACTCCCAGTTGCGGCGTCTGGCCCAGTCGGTGCTGCAGAAGCTCAACGAGATCCCCGAAACCGGCAACAGCTTCGTGGTCGGCGGGCGCGCCGAGCAGATCATCATCGAGGTGTTTCCGGAGCGGCTGGCCGGTTACGGCCTGACCCTCAGCCAGGTGGCGCAGGCCATCCAGGGCGCCAACATCGAGCAGGAGATGGGCGACGTCGAGTCGGGCGGCACCCACCTGATGGTGGTGTCCGGCGCCTTCCTCAAGACGGTGGACGACATCAAGTCGCTGCAGGTGGGCATACACAACGGCGTGCCGGTGTACGTGCACGACGTGGCGGACGTGCGCCAGGGGCCGGAGGACGCCAAGCAGATGGTGGCCTTCTATGCCGGGGCCGCCAGCGGCAAGCTCGACGAGGCGGTGGCGGTGCCCGCGGTGACCATCGCGGTGGCCAAGAAGAAGGGCACCAACGGCGTAACCGTGGCCAATGCGGTGATCGACCGGCTGCAGCAGCTCAAGGGGCAGCTCATTCCCAACGACGTCAACGTCACCATCACCCGCGACTACGGCAAGACCGCCAACGACAAGGTCAACGAGCTGATCTTCAAGCTGTTCGTCGCCACCGGCATCGTGTTTCTGCTCATCTGGGGCGCCTTCCGCGCTCTCAAGCCGGCGATCGTGGTGCTGCTGGTGATCCCGGTGGTGCTGCTGTTCACCATCCTGATGGCCTGGCTGCTGGACTTCACCATCGACCGGGTGTCGCTGTTCGCCCTGATCTTCTCCATCGGCATCCTGGTGGACGACGCCATCGTGGTGGTGGAGAACATCTACCGGCGCTGGCTGGAGGCCGAGAGCACCTCCATGGAGATCGCCGTGGATGCGGTGCGCGAGGTGGGCAACCCCACCATCCTGGCCACCTTCACCGTTATCGGCGCCCTGCTGCCCATGGGCTTCGTGTCGGGGATGATGGGACCCTATATGCTGCCCATCCCGGTGCTGGGCTCGGTGGCGATGGGCGTCTCGCTGTTCGCCGCCTTCGTGTTCACCCCCTGGCTGGCCAACCACGGCATCTTCCGCCCCACCATGAAGTACCTGGCGTCGGCGGAGAAGCGCGAGCACGCCCTGTCCGAGCGGCTGGACGGCATCTATCGCCGCATCCTCACCCCCATGATCCGGGATCCGCGCAAGGCCCGGCTGTTCCGCCTGACCATGTGGGGCGTGTTCCTGTTCACCTGCAGCTTCTTCTATTTCAAATGGGTGGCGGTGAAGATGCTGCCGCTGGACAACAAGCCCGAGTTCTCGGTGGTGCTCAACATGCCGGACGGCACCGCGCTGGCGGAGACCGCCAACATGGCGCACCGCATCGCAGACCGCCTGCGGCGTTTCCCGGAGGTCGTGAACGCCCAGATCTATGTCGGCACCGCACGGCCGTTCGACTTCAACGGCATGGTCCGCCACTACTATCTGCGTAACAAGCCCTGGCAAGGCGAGATACAGGTCAATCTGCTCGACAAGCACGAGCGCGAGCGTACCAGCCACGAGATCGCGGTGGCGGCGCGCGAAGAGGTGAAGAAGATCGTCGAGGGGCACGAGGGCGTGACCTTCGCGGTGGTTGAGATGCCGCCGGGGCCGCCGGTGCTGCAGTCGGTGGTGGCCGAGGTGCACGGGCCGGATCCGGAGACCCGGCGCCGGGTGGCCGCCATGCTGACCGATGTCTTCCGCCAGACCGAGAACCTGGTGGACGTCGACAACTACATGCGCGACCCCTACGACTACTGGCACTTCGAGATCGACTACGAGAAGGCGCAGCGGCGCGGCATCACGGTGGCCGCGATCAACCGCGAGCTGTCGATGGCCCTGGGCAGCTACAAGCTGGGTGACGTCAAGCAGCGCGCCGGTCACGAGCCCATCGCCATCGTGATCCAGATCCCGCTGGCGGAGCGCTCCAACATCTCGCGTCTGGGCGACATCCTGGTGCCCACGCCTGACGGCAAGGGCATACCGCTGCGTGAACTGGGTCGTTTCGAACGCCGCAAGGAATCCCCCATCGCCTATCACAAGGACCTGCGCGGCGTGGAATACGTCGTCGCCGACGTGGGCGGCCGCCTGGCGGCACCGATCTACGGCATGTTCGAGGTGATGGACAAGCTGGAGGAGATCGGTTGCGAGACGCCCGACGGGGTGCGCCTGTGCGACCATTTCTACTGGACCGGGCCGCCGCCCACCGACGACCACTCCGGCGTAGAGTGGGCCGGCGAATGGACGGTCACCTACGAGACCTTCCGCGACATGGGCCTGGCCTTCATCGCCGCCCTGGGCCTGATCTACATCCTGGTGGTGTGGGAGTTCGGCAACTTCCGCGTCCCGGCGCTGATCATGGCGCCCATCCCGCTCACCCTGCTGGGTATCATCCCGGCGCACATGCTGTTCTTCCAGATGGG
>CAZVIG010000039.1:0-11011 GCA_964627395.1 uncultured Sedimenticola sp. | reverse complement strand
TCTTCAGCCCGACCCGCAACCAGGTCGACAACCCCCGCGAGAAGCGCCACATCGTCGAATGGGCGCGCAAGCTGGAACAATAATCCGGAGCAAGGTCAGCTGACATGGCAAAAGCAGAATTCGAAGTCCCGGAGCTGAAGGAATACCCCGAGATTCCGCCGATCCAGCCGGGCTCCATGGCGCACAGCAAGCCCTATGTGGCCAAGCCCGAGTTTCAGGGGCCCCTGGGCTATCCGGGCGAACTGGTGGACGACTGGCAGGACAAGGCCATCGAGGCGATGGGCGACCTGCTCGGCAAGTACCGCTCGCTGCAGGTGTTCCTGGACTCCTGCGTGAAGTGCGGCGCCTGCACCGACAAGTGCCACTACTTCCTGGGTACCGCCGATCCGAAGAACATGCCGGTGGCGCGTCAGGACCTGCTGCGCAAGGTCTATCGCCGCTATTTCACCTTCGCCGGCAAGTATTTCCCCAAGCTGGTGGGCGCCACCGACCTCACCGAGGAGGTGCTCGAGGACTGGTACAACTACTTCCACCAGTGCTCCCAGTGCCGCCGCTGCTCGGTGTTCTGTCCGTACGGCATCGACACTGCCGAGATCTCCATGGCCGCGCGCGAGATCATGGACCGCATCGGCCTGGGCCAGAAATACTGCAACGAGATCGTCGGCAAGGTCTTCAAGATCGGTAACAACCTGGGCCTGCCGGGCCCGGCGCTGGAGGATACCCTCGAGGGCCTCGAGGAAGACGTGCTCGACGACACCGGCGTGGAGGTCAAATACCCGCTGGACAAGAAGGGCGCCGAGATCCTGCTGGTCACTCCCTCTGCCGACTTCTTCGCCGAGCCCCACGTGGACGGGCTGATCGGCTACGGCAAGGTGTTCCACGAGGCCGGCGTGGACTGGACCCTCAGCTCCAAGGCCTCCGAGGCGGCCAACTTCGGCATGTTCATCGGCTCCTACGAGAACATGCGCAAGATCTCGCTGCGCATCCGCGAGGCGGCGCTGGAGCTGGGCGTCAAGCGCATCGTGTTCGGCGAGTGCGGACACGCCTGGCGGGTGGCCTACAGCTTCCTCAACACCCTGGCGGGACCCTGGGACTTCCTGGATCCCAACTACCCGGTGCCGCAGCACATCTGCGAGTTCACCTACGACCTGATTCAGAAGGACAAGGACAAGCCGCAGGAAGAGAAGGTCCTGAAGTTCGACCCCTCGCAGAACGACGACATGGTGGTCACCTTCCACGACTCCTGTAACGTGGCGCGCGCCAGCCGCATGGGCGACTTCCCCGGCGGCCAGTTCGTGATCCCGCGGGAGATCATCAAGACGGTGTGCAACAACTATGTGGACATGGATCCGGACACCGCCTTCGAGAAGACCTTCTGCTGCGGCGGGGGGGGCGGCCTGCTCACCGACGAGCTGATGGAGCTGCGCGTCAAGGGCGCCAAGCCGCGCATGGAAGCGCTCAAGAACGTCATCGACGAGCATGGCGTGACGCACATGGCCGCGATCTGCGCCATCTGCAAGGCGCAGTTCACCAAGATCTTCCCGTACTACGGGCGGGGCATGGACATGATCGTCAGTCTGCACCAGCTGGTATCCAACGCCCTGATACTGACCGGACAGCAGACCGAAGACGACGAAGACGAGAACGAGGGCGAGGCGGAATAACACCGCCGCGTCGAAAAATTCAATCGATCCCAAGGGATCCAGCAGGCATAGGTAAGGAGCATCACGATGGCAACTCCGAGCGATGAAATGACCAACAAGCTCACATGGCGGCGTTTCGAAGACGGCCACAACCAGTGGGATTCGTTCACCGACAAGATCTTCATTGCGGACACTTCCTACAAGTGCCCCACCTACGTCCACAAGACGCCTCCCTGCCAGGGCTCCTGCCCCTCCGGCGAGGACATCCGTGGCTGGCTGGCCATCGTGCGCGGCCAGGAGAAGCCGGCCGAGGGCATGGAGATGGGCGAATACGCCTTCCGCCGCTCCACCGACGCCAACCCCTTCCCGGCGATGATGGGCCGCGTCTGCCCCGCGCCCTGTCAGGACGGCTGTAACCGCAACGAGGTGGAAGACTTCGTCGGCATCAACGCCGTGGAGCAGTGGATCGGCGACAACGCCCTGGAGAACGGCTACAAGTTCGAGGCCGGCCCCAGCACCGGCAAGCGCGTGGCCATCATCGGCGGCGGTCCCGCCGGCCTGGCCGCGGCCTACCAGCTGCGCCGTCGCGGTCATGCCGTGACCATCTTCGAGTCCCAGCCCGAGCTGGGCGGCATGATGCGCTACGGCATCCCCAACTACCGGATCCCGCGCGACAAGCTGGCCGGCGAGATCCAGCGCATCCTCGACATGGGCGACGTGGAAGTGAAGTGCGGCGTGCGCGTCGGCACCGACGTCAAGGTCGAGGACCTGGAGAAGGAATACGACAGCATCCTGTGGGCCATCGGCTGCTGGACCGGCCGCGGCCTGCCCGTCGAGGGCTGGGACGAGACCCCCAACTGCGTCTCCGGCGTCGCCTTCCTCAAGGCCTTCAACGAGGGCCGCATGAAGGTCACCGCCAAGAAGGTGGTCTGCGTGGGTGGTGGTGACACCTCCATCGACGTGGTCTCGGTGGCACGCCGCCTGGGTTGCATCCCCGGCCACGAGGGCACCGAGCAGCCCGAGAAGGTGATCCTGGACGACAGCTACGTCGAGGAAGTGGACGAGTCCGCCAAGCAGAACGCGGACGTCACCCTGACCTCGCTGTTCCCCAAGAACAACATGACCGCGTCCGAACACGAGGTGCACGACGCCCTGCAGGAAGGCGTCACCATCCGTGACGAAGTGATGCCGGTCGGCCTGGTGCGCGACGAGAACGGCCGCGCCACCGGCCTGAAGATCGCCAAGTGCACCATGGAAGGCGGCCGCCCCGTGCCGGTCGAGGGCACCGAGGAGGTGCTGGAGGCCGACCTGATCGTGGCCGCCATCGGTCAGGGCGGCGACCTCACCGGCCTGGAGGACTTCGACAACGGCCGTGGCCTGATGGATTCCGACTCCTTCTATCAGGTGCCGGGTCGCGAGAAGCACTTCGTCGCCGGCGACATCGTGCGTCCGCACCTGCTCACCACCGCCATCGGCCAGGCCTGGGTGGCTACCGAGAGCATCGACGAGTACCTGCGCCAGGAAGAGCACAAGAAGCGTCCCAAGGTGGACGTGCACCACTTCGACCTGGAGAAGAAGCTGGAAGAGGCCGGCTTGGAGCCGGAGCACTTCGACCCCAACCAGGGCGACCAGCGCGGCACCTCTTTCGCCAACTACGCGGTGCACAACTACGAGGACCGCTCCTTCGCCGAGATCATCCCGGCCGACGAGCTGTTCCTGGGCCACTTCGAATATACCCCGCGGATCAAGCGTGACGAGGACGTGCCCACCGCCGACGAGGTGCTGGGTCACTTCACCGAGCGGGTCAAAGGTCTGACCACCGAGCAGGCGGTCGAGGAGTCCAAGCGCTGCATGAGCTGCGGCCTGTGCTTCGAATGCGACAACTGCGTGATCTTCTGCCCGCAGGACGCGGTCTACCGGGTGCCGAAGGACCAGGCCACCACCGGCCGCTACGTGGCCACCGATTACGCGCGTTGCATCGGTTGCCACATCTGCTCGGACGTCTGCCCCACCGGCTACATCAAGATGGGTCTGGGCGAGTAAGAGGCCTCGGCGGACCGGCGCAGGCCGGTCCGCCCCGGTCGCGGTTGAACGCAGCGAGTCGAAGCAAGACATGTTTAGATTTGGCACTAGGCTATTGATGGTGGCGACGGCGGTCTTCGTCCTGAGCCATCCGGTCGTCGCCGAGCAGGCAGGCTCGGTCCTTAAGGGTTCCAAGGCATACGAGCTGGACAGCTGCGTGGAACCGACACCGCTGATGCGCAAGAAGCACTACGCCTTCCTGAAGCATGACCGGGACATCACCGTCCATCAGGGCGTGCGCACGATCAAGCACAGTCTCGCCGGCTGCGTGGACTGCCATGCCGCCAAGGACGAGACCGGCAAGTACCAGCCGGTGACCGCGCCGGGTCAGTTCTGCGAAAGCTGCCACGAGTATGCGGGCGTGGAGCTGCCCTGCTTCAGCTGTCATTCCGCGGAGCCCAGCAGCAAGGCGGGGGAGTGATCATGAGCAGCAAGGTAGATCAGAAACGTCGCGAATTCATGTCCGTGGCCGGACTCGCCGCGGCCGCCACCGTGGTGGCCCCGGGCGTCTTCCTGCATGCCGCCGGGGCGGCTCCGCGTTCCGAGCCGGTGACCGGCAAGGTGCGCTACGGCATGCTCATCGACACCACCAAGTGCGTGGACGGTTGTGACGACTGCGTGCAGGGCTGCGAGAAGGAGAACGGTCTGGACCTGCTGCGTCCGCCCGAGGGGGCCGACCCCGAGGCCTGGGACCGGCAGCGCCCGCGCTGGATCCGCACCGTCAAGGTCAAGGACCGCCTCACCGGCAAGGTGACCACCCTGCCGATGATGTGCCAGCACTGCGAGTATCCGCCCTGCCAGGACGTCTGCCCCACCGGCGCTTCCTTCCGGCGCGCCGACGGCATCGTGATGGTGGACCGCCACATCTGCATCGGCTGCCGCTACTGCATGATGGCCTGCCCCTACAAGGCGCGCTCCTTCATCCACGAGGACATCGACGAGAAGCTCACCCGGGCGCCGCGCGGCAAGGGCTGCGTGGAGAGCTGCAACCTGTGCGTACATCGTCGCGATAACGGCGGCACCACCACCGCCTGCCAGGATGCGTGCAAGCACGGCGCCATCCTGTTCGGCGATCTCAACGATCCGGAGAGCGAGATCTCGCAGGAGCTGCGCAAGCGCAACAACACGCAACTGCGCGCGGACCTCAAGTTGAACACCGGTGTCCGCTATCGCGGCATCTGACGGATTCCAGACACCTGAAGCAGCTATGAAAAAGATTCACTATCGCGAATGGGGTATCAAGAGCCCGGTCTATTGGGGTCTGTTGGCGGTCCTGGGCGTCATCATGGCCGCAGGCGGCCTGGCGGCGCTCTACATGGAGCACAACGGTCACTGGGTGACCGGCATGAACAACCAGATCGTCTGGGGCGTGCCGCACGTGTTCGCGATCTTCCTGATCGTGGCTGCTTCGGGGGCCCTGAACATCGCCGCCTTCAGCTCGGTGTTCGGCAAGAAGATCCACAAGTCCTTGGGGCGTCTGTCGGGCATCCTGGCGATGTCCCTGCTGGTGGGCGGCCTGTTGGTGCTGGTGCTGGACCTGGGTCAGCCGTCGCGCCTGATCGTGGCGATGACCAAGTACAACTTCAAGTCGATCTTCGCCTGGAACATCTTCCTGTACGTCGGCTTCCTGGCGATCGTGGCGGTCTATCTCTACACGATGATGGAGCGCAAGGCGGCCAAGTACTATCCCACCGCCGGCCTGGTCGCCTTCGTCTGGCGTCTGATCCTCACCACCGGTACCGGCTCCATCTTCGGCTTCATCGTCGCCCGTCAGGGCTATGACGCGGCGATCATGGCGCCGATGTTCATCATCATGTCCTTCGCCTACGGCATGGCCTTCTACCTGCTGGTGCTGATGTTCACCTTCAAGATGGACGGCCGCCCACTGGGCGAGAAGCTGCTGTACCGCCTCAAGAACCTGCTCGGCATCTTCGCCGCCGCGGTGTTCTACTTCGTGCTGGTCTATCACCTGACCAACCTGTACGGCACCGAAAACCACGAGTACGAGGCCTTCATCCTGCGCGACGGCGGCATCTACACCACCCTGTTCTGGGTCGGCTGGGTCGTACTGGGGCTGCTGGTGCCCATGGGCATCGTGTTTCACCCGGCGCTGGGCAAGAGCCATGGCGGCATCATCGCGGCCAGCCTGCTGGTGCTGCTGGGTGGTTTGGCGGCGATGTATGTGATCGTGATCGGCGGCCAGGCATTCCCCATGGCCATGTTCCCCGACAAGGTGATCATCGCCTCGGGCTTCTACGACGGGGTCAACGGCGAACCCCTGTACTACGCCCCCTCGGTATGGGAGTTCCTGCTGGGCATCGGCGGCGTCGCGGTGGCGCTCACCGCCACCCTGGTCGGGGTGCGGGTGCTGAAGCTGCTGCCGGTCTCGCTCGAGGACGAGATCGTGGACCCGCATCACAGCTGATGCGCGCCTGAACGAGAACCCGAAAAAGGCGGCTGCAAGGCCGCCTTTTTCGTCTGGATACCAGCATGGGCCATCTCTACATCTCCGCCGCACACAAGTCCTCCGGCAAGACCTCGGTCTCGCTGGCGCTGTGCGCGGCGCTGGCCCGGCGCGGTCTGGTGGTGCAGCCCTTCAAGAAGGGACCGGACTACATCGACCCCCTTTGGCTGACCCAGGCGGCGGGCCGTCCCTGCCACAACCTCGATTTCTACACCATGGACCGCGAGGAGATCGCGCAGGTCTTCGCCAGCGCCATGGCGGATGCGGACATCGGACTGATCGAGGGCAACAAGGGACTCTTCGACGGCCTCGACCTGGACGGCAGCAACAGCAATGCGGCCTTGGCCGCACAGCTCGGTTCGCCGGTGGTGCTGGTACTGGACACCCAGGGCATGACCCGCGGCGTGGCGCCTCTGATCCTCGGCTACCAGGCCTTCGACCCGAATATCCGCATCGGCGGCGTGATCCTCAACAAGGTGGGCGGACCGCGCCACGAGGCCAAGCTGCGCCAGGTGATCGAGCACTACACCGGGGTGCCGGTGCTGGGGGCGGTGCAGCGTCACCCGGAGATGCACATTGCCGAACGTCACCTCGGCCTGGTACCCAGCAACGAGCTGCTGGAGAGCCAGGCCCAGATCGGGCGCATGGCGGAGCGCCTGGGCGAGGAGGTGGACCTGGATGCGGTGCTGCGGCTGGCGGAGGAGGCGGCCCCGGTGCCGCAGGTCGCTCCCTCCCCGTCGCCGCCCCCGACAGCGGGCCCGCCGGTGCGCATCGCCTGGGCGCGCGACGAGGCCTTCGGTTTCTACTATGCCGACGACCTGGCGGCCCTGGAGCGGGCCGGGGCCGAGCTGGTCCCCTTCAGTCCCCTGCGAGACGAGCATCTCCCGGCGGCCGACGGCCTGCTGATCGGCGGCGGCTTTCCGGAAACCCACCTGGAGCGGCTGGCGGCGAATCGCGCCCTGGCGACGGAGATTGCCGCCTTCATCGAGGCGGGCGGTCCGGCCTATGCCGAATGTGGGGGGCTGATGTACCTGGCGCGCCGCCTCACCTGGGGCGAAAAGCAGGGTAAAATGGTGGGCGTCATCCCGGCAGACGTGGTGATGCACGAGCGGCCCCAGGGCCGGGGCTATGTGCGGCTGGCGGAGACGGCGCATCATCCCTGGCCGTTGGGGGGTGAAATCGCGGCGCACGAGTTTCATTATTCGGCGCTGGAAAACATCGGCCCGGGAGTGGAGTTCGCCTACCGCGTGGTCCGCGGCTATGGCATCGACGGACGCCATGACGGCATCCGCTACCGCAACCTCCTGGCCAGCTACACCCATCAGCGCGACACCGGTCGCAACCACTGGGCTGCCCGCTTCGTCGACTTCGTGCGACGTCAGCGGGGCTGAACCGGCGGCCGGCCATCGGGCATTACGAGAGAGTGCAAGCATGTTCAAGGTAACTCCGGCTGCGGCCGAACAGGTCAGGAACGCGGCGAAACAGGGCGGCACGGAAGGCATGGCGCTGCGTCTCGCGGCGCACAAGCACGCCGACGGCACCTACGACTACCGCATGGGTTTCGACGAGGCCACCGACGACGACATCCGGATCACCAGCGAGGGGATCGAGATCGTGATGGCGCCGGAGTTCGTGCCGCTGCTGGACAACACCACCCTCGACTTCGTGCAGCTCGACGAGGGGGACGCCCAGTTCGTCTTCATCAACCCTGACGACGCCAACTACAGCCCGCCGCCCAACTGAGCGCCGCCTTCCTGCGATCATGGAGCTGTCCCCCGAAGACGCCCTGCGTCTCAACGTCCTGCTGGCCAACAAGCCGCTGGCGATCCGCATCGACGAGTCGGCGATGGCGGTGCACGGCCTCACCGAGGAGGGCGAGGCGCGTATCGAGCTGCGTCCCACCTGCAAGGACGAACAGTACATCCGCAAGGTCAAGGAGCTGATCTCCGGCCAGGTGCTGGGCTCGCCTGGCGGTTATCCCGTGTACCTGCAGCGCTGGACCCGCATGGGCCAGATGAAGGACGACAGCCTGGAGCAACTGCTGCTGCTCGGCGAGCCGGAGGCGGTGGTGGCGGCGGTGTGTGCCCCCGGGCTCACCGACGAGCTGGCGCGGCGCGCCTGGTGGGCCATGGAGGATGCCGAGAACGCGCGTCAGATGCTGCGCAAGCAGGCGGTGGTGGAGGGCCGGATGGGTCCGGTGCTGGCCGAGTACCTGGTGGAGTTCCTGCCTTTCGAGAGCGAGCCGGAGAAGCAGATCGAAACCATCCGCCTGGTGCTCCAGCCCGGCCTGCTGGACGAGGCGCAGCGTCTGGAACTGTGGCGCCGCGCCGCGCGCCGCCCCGCCTACTATGTGGGCTTCATCGCCACCCTGCCGGACGAGATTCCCGAGCCGCGCCCGCCGCATCCGTTGCTGGAGCGCCAAGGCGAGGCGCTGCGGGCGCTGGCGGAGCAGGGCAATGCCGCGGCCGCGGCGCTGCTGCGCGTTTTCTCGGGCGCCGGTCAGGCCTGGCTGGACACCGTGTTCCGCATCCTCAAGAAGCCCTCCAACCAGGACGTGGTCAACCTCACCCTGGACCTGATCGCCTGGTATTTCTCGGCGCTGCGCGAACAGCCCGCGGACGCCACCCTGGAGGTGCTGGAGGCGGACGCCGCCGCCTGGTTGGAGCAGGATGCGGACGCGCAGGAGGTGCTGGCCCTGGATCCGGAGGCGCTGCGCGCCCCCCTGATCGCGGCGCGTGTGCTCTCAGGGCTGGGTTACGGCGTGGTTCGCCCCATCTTCGGCGGCTCCACCGCCATCGGCAGCCTGATGCGGCGCAAGCTGGCCCCGGTGATGGAACCGCTGCACGGTCATCTGAAGGCGCTTGCGGGGTAGCCGGCGGTCTCAGAGCGCGCCGATCGAGCGGAACCAGGAGAACCAGCTCGCTACCAGGAGTGCCGCCACCAGCAGGTCGGCGCGCATCCGCAGACGATGCCGCGCCACCGTCTGCGCCGCCTGCTCCACCATGAAGACCCGGTTCATCAGGGCGTCCAGCAACAGCAGGAAGAACAGGATCACCACCAGCGCCGGCACCACATAGGCGGTCAGCACCCCGATACCCACCGGCTCCATGTCGGCCAGCAGCACCAGCGGACAGCACAGCAGGGCCAGCGACAGCAGCACCAGGCGCAGAGGACCCAGACGGTGGAGCAGGGCAGTGAGGTTCATCGTGATTCCGGGATGACGTGGACGATCGTGGCTGCTAGGCTTCCGGCCTTTCGGAAGCGCCCCATTATACCCATGTCCACCATTCCACCGGAGCTGCTGGAGCGTCTTTGCGAGCTGGCGCGCCGCCTGCGCGAGGAGAGCGCCGACTTCCAGGAACACCACGAGGACGGCCAGCGCTGGTACAACCGGGGCTATGCCAACGGCATGCTCAAGGCCCTGGCGCGGCTGCTGGACGATCCCGCGCCCTGCGGCGAGACGCCGGACGACGAGGCCCTGCTGCAGGCCCATCAGGTGATGGCCTGGGGTCGGGCCTACCGTCACGGCGAGGAGATGGGCGAGCGCGAAACCTTGGAGATCACGGGGAACCAGCGATGAGAATCGTCTCTTTCAACGTCAACGGCATCCGCGCCCGCCCGCACCAGCTCGAGGCCCTGCGCGACCGGCTCGATCCCGACGTGATCGGGCTGCAGGAGACCAAGGTCCAGGACAGCGAGTTTCCCCGCGAGATGGTCGAGGAACTGGGCTACCAGGTGGTGTTCCACGGCCAGAAGGGCCACTACGGCGTGGCCCTGCTCTCCAAGCAGGCGCCGCTGGACTGCCGTCTCGGCATGCCGGGCGACGGCGAGGATGCGCAGCGCCGCCTGATCACCGCCACCTATCCCACCCCCGGCGGCGAGACCGTCACCGTGATCAACGGCTATTTCCCGCAGGGCGAGAACCGCAGCCACGAGACCAAGTTCCCCGCCAAGCGGCGCTTCTATGCCAGGCTGCGCGAGCTGCTGGAGACCGAGTACGACCCGCAGCAGAACCTGATCGTGATCGGCGACATGAACATCGCCCCCCAGGACCGGGACATCGGTATCGGCGAGGCCAACGCCAAGCGCTGGCTGCGCGAGGGCAAGTGCAGCTTCCTGCCGGAGGAACGGGAATGGATGCAGCGCCTGCTGGACTGGGGGCTGTACGACACCTTCCGCACCGTGCATCCCGAGGTGGACGACTGCTTCAGCTGGTTCGACTACCGCTCCCGCGGCTTCGAGCGCGAGCCCAAGCGCGGCCTGCGTATCGATCTGGAACTGGCCACCGCGCCGCTCAACGAGCGGGTGCGCGATGCGGGCATCTCCTACGAGATCCGCGCCATGCCCAAGCCCTCCGACCACGCACCGGTGTGGGTGGACATCGACATTTGAGCGGCCTGTCGGGCCTGAAGGCCCTCCCACAGCGAAGCACTTCCACGGCCGCTTGTGGGAGCGGCCTCAGCCGCGACCGAAACGACCGCCGGGCCTGAAGGCCCTGCCATAGCGAAGCACTTCCACGGCCGCTTGTGGGAGCGGCTTCAGCCGCGACCGAAACGATCGCCGGGCTCGAAGGCCCTCCCACAGCAAGGCGCTTCCACGGTCGCTGTAGGAGCGGCCTCAGCCGCGACCGAAACGATCGCCGGGCCTGAAGGCCCTGCCATAGCGAAGCACTTCCACGGCCGCTTGTGGGAGCGGCTTCAGCCGCGACCGAAACGATCGCCGGGCTCGAAGGCCCTCCCACAGCAAGGCGCTTCCACGGTCGCTGTAGGAGCGGCTTCAGCCGCGACCGAAACGATCGCCGGGCCTGAAGGCCCTCCCACAG
>CAZVIG010000038.1:0-11049 GCA_964627395.1 uncultured Sedimenticola sp. | reverse complement strand
GTCGCGGCTGAAGCCGCTCCCACAGGGGGGCGGCGGCAGTCTCCCGCTGTGGGAGGGCCTTCAGGTCGAAAACCTCTTCGGTCGCGGCTGAAGCCGCTCCCACAGCGACGGCGGCAGTTTCCCGCTGTGGGAGGGCCTTCAGGTCGAAAACCTCTTCGGTCGCGGCTGAAACCACTCCCACAGGAACGGCGGCAGTCTTTCGCTGTGGGAGGGCCTTCAGGCCCGACAGCCTTTTCGGTCGCAGCCGAAGCCGCTCCCACAGGGTTTTCATGCCCTCGAAGACTCTGTGACCTCTGTGCACTCTGTGGTGATGTTTCACCGCTCAATCGTGTTCGATCGAGTAGATCAGCTCCGCCGATTGGGTGGTGCCGCTGCGGGTCTCCACGCTCAGATGCTCGCTGATGCGGTAGCGCAGCGACAGCACACTGGCAGGATCGAACAGGCCCTGCACATAGCGCACATACAGATCCGGCGTGAGGTATTTCCCGACCGCCAGCGCCGAGCCCTGCAGCCCGGCGTCCTCGTCCAGACCCAGTTCGTCCAGGCCGGTCTGCGCCTCGATCTTCTTGAGCAGCGGTAGGGTCTTGGACAGGCCCAGGCTGCCGGCGGCGCGCAATAGCTGCGCCTGGTCCAACCCCTGGGACTGCCCCATGGGCGCGCCGTTCAGCAGGTACGCCAGGGCGTCGGTGCTGGAGGTGGGCGGCTCGGTATAGACCCGGGTGGCCGGCTGGCGCAGGGTCCCGCTCACCGCCAGGTAGGCCTTGACCCGACCATCCTTGGAAGGCCGCACGGCGCGCAGGTCGATGCCGGGATTGTCGGGCGGACCGGCGAACAGCAGCCGCCCCTGCTCGATCGTCAGATCCTGCCCCCAGGCACGATAGCGCCCCTCCACCAGGTCCAGATTGCCGTCGACCCGGGTCCGTCCCCGCGCCAGCGCCACCCGAAGGCGCCCGGTCACCCGGGTCTTGAGGCCGAAGCCCGCGAAGCGCACCTTCTCCCCCAGCACCAGCTCGACCCTGCCGGAGAGATCCAGCAGCGTGGACCGCCCGGCCTTGTCCTCCGACTGCTTCGATCCCACGACGACCTCGTCGGACGAGGGCCGCACCACACCCTCCGGCAGTTCTCGCACTACGATGTCCGCCTCGGGGATCTCCACCCTGCCGGTCACCTCGATACCCCCGGCACCGCCCGACAGCCGCAACGCCGGACTGGCCAGCACCCGCGCATCCGGCAGGCGCACCAGCTCCACCCGCTGGCCGTCGATCCGCAACCGCCAGGGGGCACGGGGATCCATGGACCCCTCGCCCGCGAGGCGCAACAGGCCCGGACCGGAGCGGGCGGAGCCCTTCAACCTCAGGCGTCCATCCTCCCCGCCTTCGAGCGCCAGCGAAAACTCGCGCACCTCCAGCCCCAGCGCCGGGTAGTCCAGCGCGCCGTCGATCACCCGGAGTTCGCCGACGACCCGCGGCCTGCGGCTGGTGCCGGCGATCCGCGCATCCAGGCGCATCCTGCCCGAGCGAATCCGCGCCTGGGGCACCAGGGGCCGGAGCAGCGCCAGATCGGGCAGCGAGGCCCGCACCCGGCCCGCGAGGCGCAGGCTGTCGCTGCCCGCCTGCGGCCGTCCTTCCAGGTGCAGAGCCATCCGGCCTTCGTCCTGCAGGGTCAGGGCCGCACTGGCCCGCAGCCCCTCCGGCGCATGACGCAGATCCACCGTGGCGCCGCGTAGCGCCAGGGTGATCGGCTGCTCGCCCGCCTCGCGCAGGGTCAGGCGGCCGGCCGGCAGGCGCAACTTCGCCTCGAGGGCCGGGGCATCCACCGGCCCCATCACCGATACCTTGCCGCCGAGCCGGCCTGCCAGATGCAGCCTCTCCGGCAGCAGGGATGCGAAGACCCGCAGATCCAGCCTGCGCAGTTCACCCTGGAGGGCAAGACCGCTCTGCGCCTGCCAGTCGCCGCCCGCACAGACCGCGCCCCCGTCCGGCCGGGGAGCCAGACAGAGCGGATCGAGACGGACCCGGGTGGCCGAGGCGCTCAGCTTTGCCGGTGCGGTGGCGGACCAGTGGCCCAGCCGGGGCTGGTCCAGGGTCAGGCGCTCGATGCGCCCGCGCCAGGTCGCCTGTCGCCAGGCGCCGCCGAGACGCAACTGCGCATCTACGGGCCCGCCCCGGGCGGTCAGTGCCAGCCGGTGGCGTTCGGGACTGCCCGTCAGCTCGAGCCCGATGCGCCGCCACCGCCGTCCCTCGACGGACAGATCCGTGACCTCGACCCGCGCGCTGCCCTCGCCCTGCCCCGGTGGTCGCCAGTCGATGTCCGCCAGGAGTGTCCCAAGGCGGAGGTTCCGATGCGCCAACGCCTGCCCCTCCAGGTGCAGCGAGAGCCGGGGCTGCGCGGTCCGGCCCGAGGCCTCGCCGTCGAACTTCAGCCGGCCCGAGGCCTGGGGCAGCAGCGCCTGCAGGTCGGGCACGTCCCCGCTGAGCCGAAGCCCGAGGGCGGGGCGGACGGACCCGTCCGCCGCCAGCCGGGCCGAGCCGCTGCGCAGACGCAGTTCATGCAGATCGATACGGTCACCCTCGATCTCGACGCCGCCGGAGCCGGCAAAGGGATAGCCGCGCAGGGTGCCCTGCAGTGACTCGATCTGCAGCCGGCCCGTCACGCCGCCGTTCTCGAGCCGTCCCCGGCTGCTGGCCTGCAGCGCCAGGCGTCCCGGCCAGTCCGCGGCAAAGGGAGCGGGGTCCAGGGCGTCGCCTGTCAGCTCGATCGACCAGCTCGGGGCCTGGCGCAGATCCACCGACCCCCTGGCCGTGAGGCGGCCGGCGGCCGAGACGAGGCGCAACGGCGCCAGCTTCAGCCGGCCGGCCTCCCAGCGCCCCAGCAGGCTCGCCTCGGCCGGAGGCAGGTCCGGGGCCTGCAACCTTGCGCTCATCTGCAGGTCCAGGGCCTCCAGCGGCCCGCTGACGCGGTAACTGCCGACCGGGCTGGCGACCTGCGGATCGCCGCTGAGCGGCCATTGCAGGCCTTCCCAATGACCGACCAGGTCCAGTGTGGGGTGTTCATCGGCGACGCCACGGAGCTGCCCGCGGATGGTCAGCGGGAAGGGCCGGCTCAGCGTGTGTTGCAGCTCCAGGTGGTCCAGGTCGCCCCGCAGCTCGCCGCTCCCGACCGCGCCCAGCGTCTCGCCCGCGAGCGGCAGGCGCGCCTGCCAGGTGACCGCCAGCCGCAGCGGCAACCGGGCCTGGTCGATGCCCACCTCGCCGCTCAGTCGCGCCTTCAGCCGCGGCTCGGCCAGCTCGCCTTCCAGGACATCCAGGGTCAGCGAGCGATCGAGCCGCAGCCCGGCGTGCAGCCCGGTCAGCACCAGGGGCGCGCCTTTTCCGCCGGCCCACTCGAGGCGCCCGATGCGCGCATCGGGCAGCTCGACCGCCAGCGGCAGCACGATCCCGCTGCGCGGCTGATCGGGCTTCGCCCCGCCCCTGCCTGGGGTCACCTTCACCCGCGCGGCGCTCAGCCGCCGGATCCGCAGCAGGCGCTCGCGCAGCCCGGCCAGGTCCCAGCGCCAGGACAGTCGCTCCACCTCGACCGCCAGCCCGGTCGCATCCGCATAGCGGAGCCGGGCGATGGTGAGGCCATCCCACAGGGTGCCCTCGACGCCCTGGATACGCAGCCCGTCCACCAGGCGCGGGGCAAGATCCCCGACCAGCCAGCGGGCCCCGCCGTTGGAGCCGCCCAGCCAGGCGGCGGCCGCGACCAGCGCCCCTGCCAGCAGCAGGGGCAGACCCCACAACAGGCGTCTCACAGCCCGACCCCGAAGGAGAAGTGCAGGCGGAACCGGTCCTGCGAGCGGTCGAGGGGGAAGCCGATATCGACCCGCACCGGCCCCACCGGCGAATACCAGCGGGCGCCGACACCCACGCCGACCTTCAGGCCATCGTTCAGCGAATCGAAGGCGTTGCCCGCATCCGCGAACAGGGCCGCCCCCCAGTCCTTGCGCACCGGATGTTCGTACTCCAGGCTGCCGGCGATCAGATGCGCCCCGCCGGTGAGATCGCCCTGCGCGTCGCGCGGCGAGAGCGAGCGGTAGGCATAGCCGCGCACGCTGCGATCGCCGCCCGCGAAGAAACGCAGCGAGGCCGGCAGTTTCTGGAAGGCGCTGCTCTGGGTGGTGCCCAGATCCAGACGCGCCTTTCCCGTCCCAGGCCCCAGGGGACCGAGCCAGGCCAGCGTGGCCCTGGCCTGCACGAAGCTGGCATCGGAGAGCAGGCCGCTCAGCGCGCCGCGCAGCTCGAGGCGCAGATGCCGGCCCGCGCGGGGATGCAACAGGTCGTCGATGCGCCGCCGCTCCCAGCTGATGCCGGCCATCGACAGGGTGCTGTCCACCGATTCGCCCTCCACCACCGAGGACTCGCGCTGCAGCTCGATGAAGGGCACCTCGTCCCAGCCGGCGCGCCTGCCGGTCAGGCGCAGCGTTGCGTTGACGGTGTCGCTACGGACACCTTCCGCCTCCTCCTGGCGCCAGCCGGCCTGGGCGTCCAGCCGCCGCCAGTGCGAGCCCAGCAGGGGAATCCGGTACTCCACCGCGCCGTGGGAGCGCACCGGCGACAGGCTCGCTTCCAGGTTGAGACGATGCCCGAGCCGGTTGACGCGCCGGTTCTCGTAGCGGATCGAGCCGGTCGGGCCGATGTCGCTGGACACGCCGAGGCCGAACTGCCAGGCATGGCGCTTGCGCGGCACCAGCGTTACTTTCAGGGGCACGGTGTCCTGGCCCAACCTTTCGAGATCGGGGCCGATGTCCACCTGCGCGAAATAGCCGCTGTCCGACAGCGCCCGGTAGCTCTCCAGCACCGCCGCGGTGGAGTAGGCATCCCCGGGGCGAAGCTTGAGCAGACGCCGCACCACGGCATCGTCGATGGGGTTGCCCGAGAGCAGGATCTCGCTCACCCGAAAGCGCGGGCCCGAGTCGAGGTACAGCCGGATCACCGCCCGACGCCGCCGCGGATCGACCTCGAAGCGGTGCTGCGACAGGCGCGCCCGGAAATAGCCGCGCTCGCCGGCCAGATCGAGCAAGCGCCGTTTCAGCGCCTCGTAGCGGTCGTGGCGCAGCACCTCGCCCGGTGCGATACCCGGCGCCTCGCGCAGCCTGCGGAACTCGGGGTCGTCGCGGGCCGCGCCGGCGATCCGCAGATCGAGCACGGCGACCCTGACCGGCTCGCCCGGCTCGATATCGACCTCGGCACGCCAGCAGTCCTTTTCCCAGTGCAACTGCTTGCGGATGACCGGCCGGTAGTAGCCGAAGGCGCGCAGCACGAGGCCCGCCTCCCGGTCGAGATCGCGCAACCGCCGCTCCACCCGCCAGCGCGGGGCATCGCAGGGCTCGGCGGCCAGACCGATCGCCGCCAGCACGCTGTCGCGCAGTTTCCCTTCCACCCCGCGCAGCTGCACCCGGTCTGCGGCGAACACCGGCGAGACCAGCCACAGCAGGCACAGCAGCAGGAATGGGCGGACATGGCCGGGCCGCGTGGGTAAGGGAATCGACATCACACCTCATTATAGGGACAAGGGTGTCCGCAAAGGCCCCGGCATCCCGAAATGACCGCGGCTCCCGCACTCCCGGCGCCGGCAGATTCCGTTTGCCCTGACCCCGCGGCTTTGGTATAAATACGCGCCTTTCAGCCCGCCCCTGCATTTCCGGGGCGATGGAATCAACCGAATCTTGGGGCTCGAACCATGTCCAAAGTCTGCCAGGTAACGGGCAAGCGGCCGATGACCGGCAACAACGTCTCGCACTCCCATCGCAAGACGCGCCGCCGCTTCCTGCCGAACCTCCACTACCACCGTTTCTGGGTGGAGAGCGAGCAACGCTTCGTGCGCCTGCGTGTTTCCACCGCGGGCATGCGCATCATCGACAAGAAAGGCATCGACGCCGTGCTCGCCGAGCTGCGCGCACGCGGCGAGAAGGTCTGAGGAGCTGAACCATGGCCAAGGCTGTTCGTGAGAAGATCCGCCTCAACTCGAGCGCGGGCACCGGTCACTTCTACACCACCACCAAGAACAAGCGCACCATGACGGGCAAGTTCGAGATCAAGAAGTACGATCCCGTGGTGCGCAAGCACGTCATCTACAAGGAAGGCAAGATCAAGTAAGCGCCCTCCCGATGACGGACACGAAAAAACCCGCCGCGGCGGGTTTTTTCGTGCCTGGTTATCGCGGATTCAGACCGCGATGGCCGGCTGGTAGGCACGCAGGCTGCGGGCGAAGTCCTGCAGGGCGCGGATGCCGGTGGCCTCGGCCTCGCGGCACCACTGCTGCAGCGACTCCAGCAGCGCCTCCTGGCTGGCCGCGGAGCGCTCCCAGATCGCCTGCAGCCGCTCGCGGAACTGGTACACGGTGCTCAGCATCTGGCTGCGCGCCAGCACCTCGTCGAGCCGCGCGCGGGCGCGCTCGTCCAGGCGCGCCCCGTCGGCGGCCAGCAGGCGGCGCGCCTGGCGGGCCAGACGCCGGCAGTGGCGCTGCGAGCGGCACAGCTCCTCGCGCGCCACCGGGCGGATCACATGGCGCGCATAGTCGGCCAGCACGTGCATGCGATGCACCACCACCGCCTTCACCGTCTCCATGTCCACCGAGGTCTTGCCCGCGGCCAGGATCGGCTTGAGCGCCACCCGGCGCACCCGTGCCAGACCCAGCAGAGAGAGGATGCGGATATACATCCAGCCGATGTCGAACTCGAACCATTTCGCCGACAGTTTGGCCGAACTGGGGAAGGCATGATGGTTGTTGTGCAGCTCCTCGCCGCCGATCAGGATGCCCCAGGGCGAGATGTTGGTCGCCGCATCCGGGGAGGCGAAGTTGCGGTAGCCCCACCAGTGGCCCAGGCCGTTGATGACGCCGGCCGCCCAGAAGGGGATCCAGACCATCTGCACCGCCCACACCGCCACGCCGGGGATGCCGAACAGCAGCGCGTCGATCGCCAGCATCAGGCCGATGCCGACGGTGCTGCGGGAATAGACGTGGCGCTCCATCCAGTCGTCGGGCGTGCCATGGGAATAGCGCGCCACGAATGCCTGGTCCGAGGCCGCCTCGCGGTACAGCTCGGCGCCCTCCCAGAGCACCTTCTTCAGCCCCTTGACCTGGGGACTGTGAGGGTCCTCCTCGGTCTCGCAGCGGGCGTGGTGATAGCGGTGCACCGCCACCCACTCGCGGGTGACCATGCCGGTGGTCAGCCACAGCCAGAGGCGGAAGAAATGGGACACGGCGGGGTGCAGGTCTAGGGCGCGGTGCGCCTGTGCACGGTGCAGGAAAACGGTTACCGAAACGATGGTGACATGGGTCAGGCCCAGGGTCACCAGGACGAGCTGCCACCAGGACAGCTGCAAAAGACCATCGATCATGGAATCTCCAGAATATGACGAACGAGACGCCCGCACGGGCGGGGGTCACCCACCAGTATAGCGGCAAGCGGCACCGATTACTTGAATCCGCCGCGACTCAAGTTTGGGCCCCGCCTGCCGACAGCGCTGGCATCGCCCAGCCATCCGTCGCACCGCCCATGTCCCAGTCCCCGGCCACCGCCAGTCCCGCCCCCGCCGATCCGCTGCAGGTGCGCATCGGACGCCAACCCATCTTCGACCGCGAACTGGAGGTTCACGGCTACGAGCTGCTGTTTCGCGGCCCGATCGGCGACGATGCCCCCGCCACCGACGGCGACGGGGCCACCTCGGACACCATCCTCAACGCCTTCGTGGAGATCGGCATCGAGCGCCTCACCGGCGGGCGGCCCGCCTTCATCAACCTGACGCGCCGTTTCTTCGCCGAGCTGCCACCGCTGCCCTTCCATCCGGATTCCGTGGTATTGGAGGTGCTGGAAGACATCCCGGTGGACGAACGCCTGGTGGAGGCGGTGGCCGGACTGCACGCCGCCGGCTACCGGGTGGCGATCGACGACTACCTGTTCGAGTCCCACTGGGACCCGCTGCTGCCGCACGTCAGCCTGATCAAGGTGGAGATCAACGAGGACAGCCTCGACGGCATGGCGCAGCGCCTGGAGCGGCTCAAGGCGCTGCCGGTGCAGCTCCTGGCCGAGAAGGTGGAAACCCACGAGCAGTACCGACTGCTGCACGAGATGGGCTTCGACCTGTTCCAGGGCTTCTTCTTCGCCCGGCCCGACGTGGTGCAGACGCGCCGCCTCGCGGAATCCACCCTGGTGGTGAGCCGCATCCTCTCGCGCCTCCACGACCCCGAGGTCACCATCGAGGAGCTGGCAACCCTGATCGGCCAGGACGCCGCCCTCAGCTTCAAGCTGCTGCGCCTGGTGAACTCCCCGGCGGTGGGGCTGCGGCGCCAGGTGGAATCCATCCACCAGGCCATCGTGCTGCTGGGGCTGGAGCGGATCCGCGCCTGGGCCACCCTGTTCGTACTCGCCGGGCGCGGCGACCAGCCGCAGGAACTGCTCAACCTGGGCCTGGTGCGCGCCAACCTGTGCGAGCGCCTGGCGCGCGAGACCGGCCTGGGCCGCCCCGACACCGCCTATACCGTGGGCCTGCTCTCGGTGCTGGACGGCCTGCTCTCCGTGCCCATGGCACAGGCCCTGGAAGAACTGCCCCTGCCGGAGGAGATCCGCGCCGCCATCGGCCGCCAGGAGGGCGACTACGGCCGCCTGCTGGCCCAGGCCATCGCCCTCGACCAGGGGGTGACCGTCGCCGTCGATCCCCTGCCCGGCCTGGACCCCGCGCGGCTGATGGATCTGTTCATCGAGAGCAGCGAACACGCCTTCGCCACCCTGGCCGCGCTCTGAATCCCGCGCCCGCGCGCTTGAAAAACCGCCGCCGCGCCGTCACCCTCTGGCACACACCCCTGCCGAGGAAAATCCGATGGAAACCGAAGAATCGCTGGTAGAAGAACAGGTCCGGCACTACGAATCCCGTCTGCGGCACATCGACGAGCTGGTGGACAAAGCCCGCGACGGCCTGCAGAACCACCCCGAGCGCGCGCAGCACGAGAAGACCCTGGCCGAGATCCTGGAACGCCGCGACGCCCTCCAGGTGCGCCTCGACGACCTCAAGATGAACGACCCCGGCAGCCTCGCCGAGGAACTGCGCCACGACGGCCCTATCATGGGCATCGTGGACGCCATCGCCGGCGACCTGGAGGCGCTGGTGGAGCGTCTCGGCGCCTGAGCCCGTGGACGGCCACGCCGTCACCTTGGCGCGGGACTTCTTCCGCGCCGAGATGACCGACCATGCCACCTATGCCGCGCTGGCGCGCCATGCGCGCCGGCCCGCGGTGGCGCGGCTGCTGGAGCGGGTGGCGCAGATGGAGCGCGGTCATGCGCGCTTCTGGGAGTCGGTGCTGGGCGCGCGTGGCGAATCGCCGCCCGCCTACCGTCCACCGCGCCTGCGCATCGCGCTGCTGGAGCTGCTGGCGCGCCTGTTCAGCCCCCTGCTGCTGGTATCGCTGCTGGAGATGGGCGAGAACCACGCCGCCCGCCAGTACCAGCAGGTGCTGCGCTCGGGGCGGCTGACGGACGAGGAGACCGACCGGCTGCGCCGCATCGTGGTGGACGAGCTGGAGCACGAGCGGCTGTTCCACCGGCAGTCGCGCGCATCCGGGCTGTCCAACGTACGCGACTTCGTGCTGGGCATGAACGACGGCCTGGTGGAGATCCTGGGCGCGGTCACCGGCCTGAGCGCCGCCTGGCCCGGCAACCCGCTGGCGGTGGCGGTGAGCGGCCTGGTGGTGGGCGTGGCGGGTGCGCTGTCGATGGGCATCGGCGCCTTCATCTCGGTGCGCTCCCAGCGCCAGGTGGACGAGGCCGACCGCGAGCGTCTGGACCTGCTGTTCTCGGTGGCGCCGGAGAAGGCCCGTGAGGCATTCGCGGAACGCCTCGACGAGGCCGGGCTGCCGTCCGAGCTGGCCGCCGAGGTGGCGGAACGGCTGGGCGACAACAGCCAGGCCCTGGCGCGCCTGATGAGCCAGCCCTCGGACGAGGACGAATGGCGCTCCGCCCTGTTCACCGGCGCCGCCTATCTGTTCGGGGTGCTGTTTCCGGTACTGCCCTATTTCGTGGCCGAGCGCTCCGCCGGCGCATTGATCGGCTCGGTGCTGTTCGCCGGCCTGGCGCTGGCCGCGGTGGGCGCCCTGATCGCCCTGTTCTCGGGCATCTCCCTGCGTACCAAGGTAGCGGAGATGCTGATCTCCGGGCTCTCCGCCGCGGGGCTGGCCTGGCTGTTCGGGCGCCTGATGCAGAGCCTGTTCGGGGTGGCGGTCTGACCCGCCTGTCTCACCGCGGTCGGGCCTCCAACCGCAGATTGCCCCAGGCGTCCACGCTGCAGCGCCAGCCCGGCGCCAGCCAGGTGGTGGCCACCTGCTCGGCGATGATCGCGGGCCCCTCCAGCAGCGCACCACGCGGCAGCTCCGCACGCCGGTACAGCGCCACCGGCGTGCCGTCCGGCAGGCTGCGCCGCTGCGGGGCGGGCGCGACGCCGCCGGACGGCAGCTCCGGCAGGCGGAAGCCGCTGCCGGCACCGCGCACCGCCAGGCGCAGTGTCACCAGCTCCACCGGCTGATCCAGATCGTGGCCGTAGCGCGCCTTGTGCCGGGCGTGGAAGGCGGCCGCGGTGGCGTTCGCCCCGGTCCAGGGCAGGTTGAGGCTGTAGGACTGCCCCTGGTAGCGCAGGTCGGCGCTCACCTGGCGCTCGCAATCGGCGAGCGCGATCCCCTCCGCCGCCAGGGCCGCCTCGGCCGCGGCCTCCAGCGCCGCCAGGGCCTCGGCCACCCGCGGCTCGATGTCCGGGGCGTCCAGGCGCCGCATCAGGGTGCGCGAGAGCTGGCGCCCGGGACGCGCCGCCAGCATCCCCAGGGCGGAGAGCACCCCGCCGCGCGCCGGCACCATGGCCTGCCGCATGTCCAGCGCCTCGGCCAGCTCGCACACATGCAGCCCGCCCGCGCCGCCGAAGGAGACCAGCAGATGGCCGCGGCTGTCCACGCCGCGGCGAATGGAGATGGCGCGCAGGGCGCGCGCCATGTGCGCATTGGCCACGTCCACCACCGCGCGCGCCC
>CAZVIG010000037.1:0-11063 GCA_964627395.1 uncultured Sedimenticola sp. | reverse complement strand
CCTGCGATGCTCGGCTGCGCCGACGGGACGCGGCACTCCGTAGCCGACTCCGAGGGGCGATTCGAGTCACCCTCCCATCGAAAGCCCTTCAATCCTTTGCAAAACATGGGGCGCATGGATGTCGAGCTGGTTTTCCCCGGACAGCAATGCCGCTTGCGGGGGAGGTTAGAACGGAGGAGAACGCGGCGCGAAACGCAGGCGGTTATTACCGACCTCCTGCGATGCCTTCCTTTCCCCTCCCCGGCCCAGCCCCGTCGTCGAGACGGAAACCCGAGGCAGGTGAAAAGAATCCGTCCATGCCAGGGTCTCTTGAGTGAACGCAGCACGAACGGTGCTGCAGATTGCTCATCCAAGTGGAGGACCCAAGCATGAAAACCCTGATCGCAACCACCGTATTGATCCTGGCCGCCGGATCGGCCCAGGCCTGGCAACCCGCCTTCGACGGCCAGGAGTTCTACTCCGGCCAACCGGATGCCTCGCTGGTGACCCGCAGCGAAACCGCGCCGGAGAGCCTGTACGTCGAGGGCAATGCCGACACCGGCAACCGTGCCGACTGGCAGAACGAAGGCGACGCCATCGGTCATATCGACGCCGACAGCGACCTGTATGCCGAGGCGGCCTACGACGTCTGATGCCGCGCAGGCGGCCGGACGAAGGATCCGGCCGCCTCGCCCGGTCTACTGAATGAACCCAACGAACGACGGAGAGATCACCATGAACACCCTCAAGACCCTTATCGCCGGCGGCCTGCTCGCCCTGGCCAGCAGCGCCAGCTTCGCCGCCAGCGACAGCCTCTACAGCGAAGGCAACTTCAGCTTCCTGGACGACCAGGGCGACACGGTCGCCCGGACCATCGTACCCACCGATCCGGTGGCCCGGGAGACCCTGTATCTGGAAGGCCATTTCCCGGTCATCGAGCGGCAACCCACCCAGCACCGGGACATCGTGCATGACACGCCGCCCGCCGATCTGTACCAGGAAGGCAATTACGCGGTCTGACCGCAGGGGCTGAAACAGCGAAGGGGCCGCAAGGCCCCTTTTTCGAGTCCGTGGCAACCACCCGCTTCACCAGCGGAAGATCACCCATTTGTTGATGTCGGGTCCGCGCATCGGATCGTCGGTGGTGTACTCCAGTTCGCCGTCGCCGTCGTCGTCGACGAAGTAGTAGGGCGGGCCCACGCGCGGCTGCACCTTCACCGCCACCAGGCGGCCGTTGATACGGTACTCATAAATCTTGTCGGTACCGCTCTCGCGGATGGTCACCTCCGGCTCCAGCGGCTCGCCCGACTGCAGGGGCTCGGGCGGGGGTGGCGGCTCCACCTGGGTGCCCTTCTCCCCGGCCGCGACGACCACCGTCGCACCCCACAGCAGGCCCGCCGCCAGGGCCGTCTTGACGCACTTCGCTTTCACCACCCGCTCCTGCAAATCCGGTCTCGTGCTCCCAGTATATGCCGCCGTCCCCGCGCCTGCAGCCGCGGCGCTCACAGTTCCAGCAGGATCTCCTGCTCTTCCTCGGAGGGCTCCAGGCTGCGCGACTCGTAGTGAGCGAAGATCGCATCCACGATCGCGGCCGGCTCGTCCTGCACCTGGATCAGGTCCATGTCCTCCGGGCTGATGGTGCCCGCCTGCGCCAGGGTGCCGCGGAACCAGTCCAGCAGGCCGCCCCAGAAGGCGGAATCCACCAGGATGATGGGAATGCGGCGCGACTTGCCGGTCTGCACCAGGGTGAGGATCTCCGCCAGCTCGTCCAGGGTGCCGAAGCCGCCCGGCAGCACCACATAGGCCGAGGCGTATTTCACGAACATCACCTTGCGCGCGAAGAAGTGGCGGAAGTTGAGGGAGATGTCCTGATAGGGGTTGGGTTCCTGTTCGTGCGGCAACTGGATGTTGACCCCGATGCTGGGCGACTTGCCCGCCTGGGCGCCGCGGTTGGCCGCCTCCATGATGCCCGGCCCGCCGCCGGAGACCACCGAGAAGCCCGCATCCGACAGCAGACGCGCCGTCTCCTCCGCCAGCCGGTACCAGGGATGCTCCTCGGGGGTGCGCGCCGAACCGAAGATGCTCACCGAGGGCTGGATCATGCACAGCTTCTCGAAGCCCTCCACGAACTCCGCCATGATCTGGAAGATGCGCCAGCTCTCGCGCGAGAGCGCCTTCTTGGCCTCGTCCCTGGCCAGACGGTGTGCGAACTGCTGATCCATGTCTCTGCTGCCTCTTTCTGGAGCCCGGTGGAAGAAGGCGGTAGGATACCCGGGCGCACAGTGACAAGGCCACCGCCGGAACCCCCAGCGGCCGTTCCGGAGGCGGTCGCCGCCTTCCAAAAACGAGGGCCCGCCGGCCCGGGAAACCGCAACATGATCAAGACCTCCGTCATCGGCCTGGGCGCCATGGGCGCCGGCATCGCCGGCAATCTGCACCGCGCCGGCCTGCTGGCCGCGGCCTGGAACCGCACCCCCGAACGCGGCCAGGCCGCCGCCGAGCGTCACGGCTTCCGCTTCACCCCCCACCTGCAGGCCGCGGTGCAGTGCGCCGACCTGGTGATCACCTCGGTCTCGGCAGACGAGGACCTGCTGGAGATGACCTTCCGCATCGCCCCCCTGCTGCAGGCGGGCAACGTGGTGCTGGACACCTCCACGGTGAGCGTGCAGACCGCGCAGCGCGCCGCCGAGATCTACGAGGCGCACGGGGTGCACTTCCTGGACGCGCCGGTCTCCGGCGGCAAGGAGGGCGCCGAGCGCGGCACCCTGTCGATGATGGTGGGCGGCGACGCCGAGGTGCTGCGCCAGATCATGCCCGCGCTGGAGGCGATCAGCAGCCGGGTGGTGCACATGGGCCCGGTGGGCAGCGGCCAGGCCACCAAGGCGGTCAACCAGATCATGGTGGCCGGGATCAATCACGCGGTGACCGAGGCCCTGGCCTTCGCGCGTCACCAGGGGCTGGACACCGAACGGGTGATCGAGGCGGTGGGCGGCGGCGCGGCCGGCAACTGGTTTCTCGAGCATCGCGGCCGCAGCATGTGCGAGGGCCGTTTCGATCCCGGCTTCCGCGTCGCCCTGCATCACAAGGACTTGCGCATCTGCCAGCAGATGCTGGCCGAGCAGGACCTGCGCCTGCCGCTGATCGAGATGACCCTGGTCAACTACCAGCGCCTGATGGACGCCGGCCACGGCGACGAGGACATCTCCGCCCTGTTCCGTCTCAAGCAGGACCTGCTGAACAAGGACTGAACGCGCCCATGCAGGGACTCAACCCCCGCCAGCGCGAGGCGGTGCGCTACCTGGACGGCCCCTCGCTGGTGCTCGCCGGCGCCGGCTCCGGCAAGACCCGGGTGATCACCGCCAAGATCGCCCACCTGGTGGAACACGCCGGGGTGGCGCCGCGCCACATCGTGGCGCTCACCTTCACCAACAAGGCGGCGCGCGAGATGAAGGCGCGCGTGGAGAAGCTGCTCTCCGGACGCGACACCCGCGGCCTGCACGTCTCCACCTTCCACACCTTCGGCCTGCTGCTGCTGCGGCGCGAGCTGGCAGCCGCCGGCCTGCGCTCCGGCTTCAGCATCCTCGACGAGCAGGACGTGGAGCAGCTCCTGGGCGAACTGGCGCGCCAGCACACCCCGGACCGCCAGGCCCTGCAGGCGGCGCGCCACCGCATCTCGGACTGGAAGAACGCGGGCATCGACCCCGCCGCCGCCCTGTCACGAGCCGAAGACGACCGCGAGGCCTTCCACGCCGCCCTGTATCGCGCCTACGGGGAGGCGCTGCAGGCCTACAACGCCCTCGATTTCGACGACCTGATCCTGCGTCCGGTGCAACTGCTGGAGCACGACGCCGAGCTGCGCGAGCGCTGGCAGAACCGGGTACGGCACCTGCTGGTGGACGAATACCAGGACACCAACGGTGCCCAGTACCGGCTGGTGCAGCTCCTGGTGGGGGTGCGCGCCGCCTTCACCGTGGTCGGCGACGACGACCAGTCCATCTACGCCTGGCGCGGCGCCCGCCCCGAGAACCTGGCACGTCTGAAGGCCGACTTCCCGCAACTGCGGGTGATCAAGCTGGAGCAGAACTACCGCTCCACCGGGCGCATCCTGCGCGCCGCCAACACCCTGATCCGGAACAACCCCCACGTCTTCGAGAAGCGTCTCTGGAGCGAGCTGGGACCGGGCGATCCCATCCGCATCATCCACTGCCGCGACGAGGCCGCCGAGGCGGAGCGGGTCGCCGCCGAGATCGTGCAGCAGCGCTTCCGCCATGGCCACCGCTATGCCGACTTCGCCATCCTCTATCGGGGCAACCACCAGGCCCGGCCCTTCGAGAAGGCCCTGCGCGCCCACGGCATCCCCTACTTCCTCAGCGGCGGCACCGCCTTCTTCGCGCGCACCGAGATCAAGGACCTGATGGCCTACCTGCGGCTGCTGAGCAACAGCGACGACGACGCCGCCTTCCTGCGCATCGTCAACACCCCGCGCCGCGAGATCGGCCCCACCACCCTGCAGAAGCTGGGCGCCTGGGCCGGCGAGCGCCACTGCTCCCTGTTCGACGCCATCGCCGATCTGGGGCTGCAGGCCCAGCTCTCCGCACGCCCGCTGCAACGGCTGCTGGAATTCCGCGACTGGCTGGAGGGACTGCAACGGCTGGCCCTGGCGCAGCCGCCGGCACAGGTGCTGGAGCAATTGCTGCGCGACCTCGACTACCGCGACTGGCTGCGCCAGACCAGCGGCAGCGACAAAGCGGCGGAACGGCGCTGGGAGAACGTGCGCGACCTGGTGGAGTGGCTGGAGCGGCTGCAGGCCGGGGAACACCGCGGCGAAACCCTGCCGGAACTGGTGGCCCATCTGTCGCTGATGGACATCCTGGAGCGCCAGGACGAGGACCAGGCCGGCGACCGCGTCGCCCTGATGACCCTGCACGCGGCCAAGGGACTGGAGTTTCCGGTGGTCTTCCTGGTGGGCATGGAGGAAGGGCTGCTGCCGCACCAGAGCAGCATTGAGGAGGAAAACATCGAGGAGGAACGCCGCCTCGCCTATGTGGGCATCACCCGCGCCCGGCGGCGGCTGATCATCACCACCGCCGAGCGGCGCCGGCGCGGCGGCGAGCTGGTGCGCTGCGAGCCCAGCCGCTTTCTGAAGGAACTGCCGGAGGAGGATCTGCAGCAGGAAGGGCGCGGGGTGAAGCTGAGCGAGGAGGAGCGCCTGGCGCGCGGCCGCGCCAGCATCGCCGGCCTCAAGGCGCTGCTCGAGGACTGAGCTTCGTGGGCGATGCCTCGCTCCACCGAGGTCGGGGCTGAAGCCCCTCCCACAAGGGCGATCCGGATCCTGTGGGAGCGGCTTCAGCCGCGACATCAGAGGCTCCTGTCGGAGGGCAAGGCTGAAAGCCCCTCCCACGAAAAACGGGCCGCCGTCAGGCAGGCCCGTTTTTCGAGGCTTCGGTGATGATCCGTAGCCTCAGTTCAGGCTGAGGATCCACTTCACCAGGCGGGTGGCCTCCTCGTCGGTGACGTTGTTGGGCGGCATGGGAATCTGCCCCCAGGCACCCGCACCACCGGATTTCACCTTCTTCACCAGATGCTCCAGGGCGCTCGGATCACCCTTGTATTTGGCGGCCACGTCCTTGTAGGCGGGTCCCACCACCTTCACTGCGACCTGGTGACAGCCGAGGCAGTTCTTGGCCTGAGCCAGGGCCGACTCGTCCGCCGCAGCGGCCGGGGCGGCACCGGTGACCTGCTGTACCGCCTGGCTGGCGGCGGCCTGCACCTGCTGCGCGGCCTCGGCCACCTGCTGGCCGGCCTGCTGCGCCATGGCGCTCACCGCACCGGCGGCAGCGGCCACCGGATTGGCAGGGGCTGGCTGGGCGGCCGGCGCCGGTGCGGCAGGCTTGGCCGCGGCAGTGGCCGCTCCCGCCTCGACACCCGACTCCTTCAGCATGTATTCGATGGCGTTACGCAGCTCCTGGTCAGAGGCGTCCGAGCCGCCCCGCGGCGGCATGGCGCCCTTGCCGGCGATGGCGGTCTTGAGCAGGCCGTCCACGCCGCCCGCGGCGTCGAGGCGCGGCTGCCAGGCCTCGGCACTGCCGATCTTGGGCGCGTTCAGCGCCCCGGTGGCATGGCAGGCGCCACACACCGCGGCAACCACTTCCTTGCCCGAGCGGGGCACGGCGGCCTTGGCGCCGGCCTTGGCCACCGCTACCTTGCCCACCGGCGCGATCCGCTCGGCGATGGCGGCCTGGCGGCGGCTGTCGCCGGCCTGCTTGTCTTCGATTTCGCCCCCGATCATGTTGGCGGCGAAGATGATGATCAGGGTGAAGGCGACCAGCGCCCCCAGCACCATGAGGAACATGCGCAGGAAACTGGAATCGTTTTGTGCGGACACGGCGGCACTCCCGTCGAGATTGGTGAAATTCGCGGCCGGATTATAGCGGTTCGGGACCGATTTACCTATCCCGGACGATCAGTGCGTCAAAGCGTCTCCTCGCCCTCGTACTCGCCCAGGGTGACCAGGCGCTCGAGGTCGAGGATCTCCAGGCGCAGCCGGTCCTGACGCAGGATGCCCTCGGTCCGCAGCTTGCGCAGCACCCGGTTGGTGTGCACCGGAGTGAGGCCGGTCATGTCGCCGATCATCTCCTGGGTGAGGGGGAAGGGCATGCTGGTGGCGTCGTCGGGGATGAGCTGGCGGTGCTTGAGGCGGTGGAAGAGTTCGGCGATCAGGCAGGCGATGCGCTGCTCGGCGCTCTTGCGTCCCAGCCCCAGCATGTGGTTCTGGCAGCTCACCATGTAGCGCGCCTGGATACGGGTGATGTGCGCCGCCAGGTCCGCGTGCTTGGCCATCATCTCGTGCAGCCCCTCCTGGCGGAAGCCGCACACCACCAGGTTGGTGATCGCCAGCGCCGAATGATGCACCTGGCGCGAGCCGGGCGGCATGTAGCCGAGGAAATCCCCCGGCAGGGCGATACGCAGCCCCTGGCGGCGTCCGTCCGCGTCGGCGCGATAGAGCATCACCCAACCCTCCCACAGGGTAAAGGCCATGGTGGCGGGATCGCCCTCCTCGTACAGCATGCGGCGCGCCGCCAGGCGGTACTGATCGGTGCGGCGCGACTGTGCGTCCTGGATATAGCTGACCGGCACCACCTGGAACAGCGCGTTCTGCCGGATTGGGCAGGACGCACACTGGGTCGGCTGGCTGCGCGGCGTCAGGAACTTGGACATTCGGTGCTCTGGCTGCCCCTTCAGCGGGGATCGTGTCGTTGTTATATGGGGACGATCGCCCCTGCACCAATCTTTGCACGAGCGCCGGCAAATTGCATGCGGGTAAACCCGAAGCCGCCCGGGCTGGTGTAGACTTGCGCCCACCCTTTCCCTGCCAGCCACAGCCGTGACCGCGAACCACCGCCTGGAAGCCCGCCAAGTCTGCTGCGCCCGCGGCGACCGCCAGCTCTTCCGGTGCCTCGATTTCCAGCTCCGAGCCGGCCAGCTGATGTATCTGCGCGGCCCCAACGGCAGCGGCAAGACCACCCTGCTGCGTACGCTCGCCGGCCTGCTGCGTCCCGAGGCGGGCGAGGTGCTGTGGGACGGCGAGCCTATCCAGCGCCGGCGCGAAGCCTTCCATGCCGAGTTGCTCTACCTGGGCCACCTGAACGCCCTCAAGGAGGACCTGGACGCGGTGGAGAACCTGCGCATGGACGGCGCGGTGCGCGGCCGCCCCCTGGACCGGGACGACGCCTGGCGGCTGCTGCAGGAGATCGGCCTGCGCGGCCACGAGGACCTGCCGGTGAAATACCTCTCGCAGGGCCAGAAGCGGCGCGTGGCGCTGGCGCGGCTGTGGCGCAGCCGCGCCGCGCTGTGGATCCTGGACGAGCCCTTCAGCGCCCTGGACGCGGCCGCGGTGGAGGCCCTGCAGGCGGTGATCCGCGCCCATCTGGAGCGCGGCGGCATGGCCATCGTCACCACCCACCAGGAGGTGCCGCTGACCAGCGGCACCGTGTGCCGGGTGACCCTGGGCAGCACCGTGCCGGAGGTGGCGCATGCTTGAGGCCCTGATCTGGATCGTGCGCCGCGACATCACGGTGGCGCTGCGCCGGCGCACCGACGTCTTCACCACCCTGGTGTTCTTCGCCATCGTGATCAGCCTGTTTCCGCTGGGAATCGGCCCCAGTCTGGACACCCTGCGCCTAATCGCCCCCGGCGTGGTCTGGGTGGGCGCCCTGCTCGCCTCCATGCTGGCGCTGGAGCAGCTCTTCCTGGCCGATCACCGCGACGGCACCCTGGAACAGCTCCTGCTGGCGCCGCAGCCGCTGGCGCTGCTGGTGCTGGGCAAGGTGGCGGCGCACTGGCTGATCACCGGCCTGCCGCTGGTGGTGATGGCCCCGGTGCTGGGGCTGCAGTACGACCTCTCGGGCGAGGCCCTGGGGGTGATGGTGCTGTCGCTGCTGCTGGGCACCCCCACCCTGAGCCTGCTCGGGGCGATCGCCGCGGCGCTCACCCTGGGCCTGCGCTCCGGCGGGGTGCTGGTGGCGCTGCTGGTGCTGCCGCTCTACATCCCGGTGCTGATCTTCGGCGCCGGCGCGGTGGAGGCCACCACCTCGGGGCTGGGCGGCGGCGCCCATCTCTCGCTGCTCGGGGCCATGCTGCTGCTGGCCCTGCTGGGCACCCCTCTGGCGACCGCGGCGGCGCTGCGCGTCTCCACCGAATAGGTCTGACCTGCGTCAAAAACGCCGGCAATCGACACCGGCGCCGAACTTGTGGCTTTTGCGCCGGTCTAGATCATCGGTTACCCTCACCGGTCCGCCACCCCACGCCCGCGACGACAAGATCGGGATCACCATGCAGAACAGGCTGATCAACTGGTTTCGCTACGCCTCGCCCGCCAGCTTCTACCCCCTGGCGGGGCGCCTCGCCCCCATCTTCTGGGTGCTGGCGGTGATCCTCATCGGCATCGGGCTCTACATGAGCTTTTTTGTCGCCCCGGTGGACTACAAGCAGGGCGACGGCTACCGCATCATCTTCATCCATGTCCCCGCCTCCTGGATGTCGATGTTCATCTACCTGGTGATGGCCGGCTGGAGCGCCATCGGCCTGAGCTTCAACACCCGCCTCTCCTTCATGATGGCGCAGGCCCTGGCCCCCACCGGGGCCCTGTTCGCCTTCCTCTCGCTGTGGACCGGCTCCTTCTGGGGCAAGCCCATGTGGGGCACCTGGTGGGTGTGGGACGCACGCATCACCTCGGAGCTGATCCTGCTGTTCCTCTACCTGGGCTACATGGCCCTGGTGGCCGCCATCGACGACCGCCGCCGCGCCGACCGCGCCGGCGCCATCCTGCTGCTGGTGGGGGTGGTGAACGTGCCCATCATCTACTTCTCGGTGAAGTGGTGGAACACTCTGCACCAGGGCGCCACCATCAAGATGAACGGCCAGACCAGCATGGACGAGACCATGCTGCTGACCATGCTGATCATGGCGCTCGGCTTCTGGGCCTATGCCATCGCCGCGGCCATGGTGCGGGTGCAGTCGATCATCCTGGAGCGCGAGGCGAACGCCACCTGGGCCCGCGAGCTGGTGGGGGAACAGGCATGAACGGCATCCTCGAGGCCCTGGACATGGGCAAATACGCCCTCTATGTGTGGGGTTCCTTCGGCGTCACCGCCGCCTGCATGGTCCTCGAACCCCTGTTGCTGCGCGACCGCCTCAGGCGGGTGCGCCGGCGCATCGCGCGCCTCAACCGTCGGGAGTCCAACCCATCATGAAAGCACGTCACAAGCGGCTGATCCTGGTCCTCGCCGGGCTGGCCATCCTGGGTGCGGCCACCGCCCTGGTGCTGAACGCCCTGGAGGGCAACATCAACTATTTCTATTCGCCCACCGAGGTGGCCGAGGGCAAGCCGCCGAAGGACCATGTGTTCCGCCTCGGCGGCATGGTGGAGAAGGGCAGCGTGCAGCGCGCCGAGGGCGATCTCACGGTGCATTTCGTGGTGACCGACTATCACAAGCGGGTGCCCGTCGCCTACGAGGGCATCCTGCCGGATCTGTTCGCCGAGGGGCAGGGCGTGATCGCCCAGGGCAAGCTGGGACCGGACGGCACCTTCGTCGCCGACGAGGTGCTGGCCAAGCACGACGAGAACTACATGCCGCCGGAGGTCGCGGAGGCGATGAGCAAGGGCGAGAAGGCCCGCCTGCAGGCCACAGCGAAAGGTAACTGACCATGATTCCCGAACTCGGACAACTGATGCTGGCCCTGGCCCTGGCGCTGGCCGTGGTGCAGGGCTTCTTTCCCCTGGTGGGGGCGCAACGCGGCATCGCCAGCTGGATCGCCCTGGCACGCCCCGCGGCACGCCTGCAGGCCCTGGTGCTGGCGGTCGCCTTCGGCCTGCTCACCTGGAGCTTCCTGCAGCACGACTTCTCGGTGCTCTACGTGGCCCAGAACTCCAACACCCGGCTGCCGACGCCCTATCTGATCTCCGCGGTCTGGGGGGCGCACGAGGGCTCGCTGCTGCTGTGGGCACTGATCCTGGGCATCTGGACCACCGCGGTGACCTTCTTCAGCCGCAGCGTGCCCGAGGTGGTGATCGCGCGGGTCCTGGGGGTGCTGGGGCTGGTCTCGGTGGGCTTCCTGTTGTTCATGATCCTCACCTCCAACCCCTTCGACCGCCTGATGCCCCCGGCGCCCGAGGGGCGCGACCTCAATCCCCTGCTGCAGGACCCGGGGCTGGTTTTCCACCCGCCCATGCTCTACATGGGCTATGTGGGCTTCGCCATCCCCTTCGCCTTCGCCGTGGCGGCGATGCTGGGCGGGCGCCTGGACGCCGCCTGGGCACGCTGGTCGCGTCCCTGGACCAACGTCGCCTGGCTGTTCCTCACCCTGGGCATCACCCTGGGGAGCTGGTGGGCCTACTACGAGCTGGGCTGGGGCGGCTGGTGGTTCTGGGATCCGGTGGAGAACGCCTCCTTCATGCCCTGGCTGGCCGGCACCGCCCTGATGCACTCCCTGGCGGTGACCGAAAAGCGCGGCGCCTTCAAGGCCTGGACGGTGCTGCTGGCGATCTTCACCTTCTCGCTCAGCCTGCTGGGCACCTTCCTGGT
>CAZVIG010000036.1:0-11127 GCA_964627395.1 uncultured Sedimenticola sp. | reverse complement strand
CGCTGCATCCCACGCGGGACTTCAACTATGTCGCGGACACGGTCGCCGGCTTCATCGCCATGCTGGAGTCCGACCGGGTGATCGGCGAGGAGGTGAACCTGGGCAGCAACTATGAGATCAGCATCGGCGACACCGTGAAAATGATCGCCGAGGTGATGGACGCGGAGGTGGAGATCGTCACCGAGCAACAGCGCCTGCGCCCGGAGAAGAGCGAGGTGGAACGCCTCTGGGCCGACAACCGCAAGGCGCTGGAGCTGCTCGACTGGCGCCCGGCGCATGCCGGCATCGACGGCTTCCGCCGCGCCTTGGAGCAGACCGCGGCCTGGTTCACCGACCCCGACAAGCTGGCCGGTTACCGCCATGATGTCTATGCCATCTGAAGCGGCCGCCGACCCCACCGTCGAATCCCTGCTGGACGCCCTGCGCGCCGCCCTGCCCGCGCAGCGCCCCATCGTCCTGCACGAGCCCGAGATCACCGAGGCCGACCGCGAGGCGGTGGACGCCTGCCTTGCATCAGGCTGGATCTCCTCGGTGGGCCCCGAGATCGGGCGCCTGGAACAGGCCCTGTGCGAACTGACCGGCCTGCCGCACGCCCTGGCCACGGTCAACGGCACCAGCGCCCTGCACCTGGCACTGGTGGTGGCGGGCGTGCAACCCGACGACGAGGTGCTGCTGCCGGCGCTCACCTTCGTCGGCAGCGCCAACCCGGTGCGCTACCAGGGCGCCTGGCCCCACTTCGTGGACTGCGAGGCCGACACCCTCGGAGTGGACCCGCAACGGCTGGCCGCCTACCTGGACGAGATCGCGGAGCTGCGCTCCGCCGGCTGCTTCAACCGCCGCACCGGGCGGCGCATCCGCGCCCTGATCGTGGTGCATGTGCTGGGCATCCCGGCGCGCATGCCGGAGCTGCGGGCGCTGGCCGAACGCTGGCGACTGACCCTGATCGAGGATGCCGCCGAAGCCCTGGGCAGCCGCCTGAACGGACGTCACCCCGGCCACTGGGGCGAGCTAACCGTCCTCAGCTTCAACGGCAACAAGATCGTCAGCAGCGGCGGGGGCGGCGCCCTGCTGTGCCGCGATCCTGAGCTGGCCGAACGCGCGCGCCACCTGGGCACCACCGCCCGCCAGCCGCATCCCTGCGCCCTGGAACATGACCAGGTGGCATTCAACTACCGCATGCCCAACCTCAACGCCGCCCTGGCGCTGTCGCAGTTGCAACGCCTGCCCCGCTACCTGGCCGACAAGGCGCGCCTGCACGCGCATCTGGCGCGACACCTCGATGGCGTCGCCGGCGCCCGTCTGCACCGCCCGCCCGCCGGCCACGACAGCAATCACTGGCTCAACCTGCTTCAGGTGGCCCCGGAGCAGCGCGACCCGCTGCTCGAAGCAGCGCACGCCGAGGGCATCCAGTTGCGTCCCTTCTGGACCCCGCTGAACCGTCTGCCCATGTACCGCGACTGTCCCGCCATGCCGCTGCCGGTCACCGACGAGCTGTTCGCCAGCGGGGTCTGTCTGCCGGGCTCGCCGGGGCTGGCGCCATGACCGGCCCCCGTGTGCTTGCGCTGATCCCCGCCCGCGGCGGCAGCAAGCGCATCCCGCGCAAGAACCTGGCGCCGCTGGCCGGCAGGCCGCTCATCGCCTGGACCATCGAGGCGGCCCTCGCCGCGCACTCGGTCGACCGGGTGGTAGTCAGCACCGACGACCCGGAGATCGCCGACACCGCCCGCTCGTTGGGGGCCGGGGTACCCTTCCTGCGCCCCGCCGCACTGGCGGGGGATCAGGCCGGTTCCCTTGCGGTCCTGCGCCATGCACTGGAGGCACTGGAAGGAACCGTGGAAGCATGCGACCTGGTCGCCCTGCTGCAACCCACCTCCCCGCTGCGCACCGCCGACGACATCGATGCAGCGGCATCGCTGTTCGAGGCCCGCGGTGCCCGGGCAGTGATCTCGGTCTGTCCCGCCGACCATCCGCCGGAATGGTGCAACCGGCTGCCCGCCGATCATTCCCTGGAGGGCTTTCTGCCACCGGAGGCAAGAGGCAGGCGTTCCCAGGACCTTCCCCCGGCCTACCGGCTCAACGGCGCCATCTATCTCTACCGCTGCCAGGACGTGCTGCAGGACACGGTGCCCGCCTTCGAGGCCGGCTGCTATGCCTACCTCATGCCCCGAGAACGCTCGGTGGACATCGACGAGCCCTTCGATCTGCGACTCGCCGAGGCGCTGCTACAGGAACGCGACACCGCCGCACGGAGGGCGATCCCGTGACCTCGCCGCGCCGCATCTGTGCGGTCACCGGCTCCCGCGCCGACTACGGGCTGCTGCGCTGGACCCTGCAGGAGATCGCCGACGACCCCGAACTGGCACTGCAACTGGCAGTGACAGGCGCCCATCTCGACCCGACCGCCGACAGTCTCGGCGAGATCCAGGCCGACGGATTCGCCATCGACGCCGAAGTGGACATGCTGCTGAGCAACGACAGTCCGCGTGGCGTCGCCAAGTCCCTGGGGTTGGGCGTGATCGGATTTGCCGATGCGCTGGATCGCCTGCAACCCGATCTCCTGCTCATACTGGGGGACCGCTACGAGATCCTCGCCGCCGCTCAGGCCGCAATGCTCGCCCGCATCCCCATCGCCCATATTCACGGTGGCGAGTCCACCGAGGGCGCGATCGACGAGGCGATCCGGCATGCCGTGACCAAGCTATCGCACATCCACTGCGTGGCAGCAGAGACCTATCGCCGGCGTGTCATTCAACTTGGCGAGCCACCCGAACGAGTGCACGTGGTCGGCGCTACCGGTCTGGATGCCATAGAACGGCTGAAGCTGCTGGAGAGGCACGAGCTGGAGAAAAACCTGGGCTACCCGCTGGGCGAACGACACCTTCTGGTCACCCATCACCCCGTGACCCTCGAAGACGAGGACGCGGACGCCGCCCTGCAGCCCCTCATCGAAGCGCTGAGCCGCTTTCCGGACGCGACTGTCACCATCACCGGCGCCAACGCCGACCCGCTGGGTCGGCGCTTCAACGAAATCCTTCACGACTACGCATCCCGACAGCCGCAAGTACACTTCGTCCAGCACCTGGGGCAACTGCGCTATCTGAGTCTTGCCAGGCTGAGCGGGGCAGTGATCGGTAACTCCTCCAGCGGCCTGATCGAGATACCGGCGCTCGGCGTGCCGACGGTCAACATCGGCGATCGGCAGCGGAATCGCCTGCGTGCCCCCTCGGTCATCGATTGCACCAATGAGGCGAATGCCATCGCGCAGGCAATCGACCAGGCATTGACGCCGACTTTCCAGCAACTGGCACAGCGCCGGGAAACCCCCTATGGAACCCCTGGCGCGGCACGACGCATCCATCACCGTCTCAAGGGCATCGAATTGGAGCAGATCATCAGGAAGCGCTTCCATGACCTGCCGGAGGCGATACCGTGACCTCCACCGCAGCACCCTGCTATCTCATCGCCGAGGCCGGGGTGAACCACGACGGCGACCTGGGGCGTGCGCTGGAAATGGTGGACGCCGCCGCCGAGGCGGGCGCGGATGCGGTCAAGTTCCAGACCTTCGACCCGGCCGCCCTGGTCACCGCCAGCGCACCCCAGGCGGACTACCAGGTGCGCAACCTGGGCGACACCGGCGGCCAGCTCGCCATGCTGCGACACTTGGCGCTGTCGCGCGAGGACCATTTCCTCCTCGCCGAGCGCTGCGCGGAGCGCGGCATCCACTTTCTCTCCTCGCCTTTCGACCTGGACAGCGCCCGCTTCCTGGCCGGCGGGATGGGCCTGCGGCGCCTCAAGCTGGGCTCGGGGGAGCTGACCAACGCCCCCCTGCTGCTGGCCATCGCACAGGCGGAGTGCGATCTGATCCTCTCCACCGGCATGAGCGACCTGGACGAGGTGCGCGCCGCCCTGGGCGTGCTCGCTTTCGGCTATCTGGCGCCGGATCGGGCGCCGGGGCGGGCCGCCTTCGCCGAAACCCTGGAGGACGAGACCGCCTGGGCGGTGCTGCGGCGCCGGGTCACCCTGCTGCACTGCACCACCGAATATCCATGCCCCATCGACCAAGTCAACCTGCGCGCCATGGACAGTCTGCGCGATGCCTTCGGCCTCCCGGTGGGCTATTCGGACCACACCGAGGGCATCGAGGTCTCGCTGCTCGCGGCGGCGCGCGGCGCGCAGGTGATCGAGAAGCACTTCACCCTGGATCGCGGCCTGCCCGGACCGGACCACGCCGCCTCCATCGAACCGGACGAGCTGAAGGCCCTGGCCGACGGCCTGCAACGGGTGGCGACGGTGCTCGGTTCTTCGGAGAAACGCCTCACGCCCGTGGAAGAACGTAACTGCACCGTGGCGCGCAAGAGCCTGGTGGCGCTGCGCCCCATCCGCGCCGGCGAGCCCTTCTCCGAGGACAACCTGGGTGCCAAGCGCCCCGCCGGCGGTCGCTCGCCCTTCGACTACTGGGCGCTGCTGGGCACCCCCGCGGCGCGCGACTATGCCGCCGACGAGGTGATCGAATGAGCCGCGCGCCCATCCTGCTCGGTGGCGGCGGCCATGCCCGGGTGCTGGCCGACGCCCTGCTCGCCGCCGGCCAGGCACCGGCGGGCTATGTCGCGCCCGAGGACAGCGGCGAGCTGCTGCCCGACATCCCCTGGCTGGGCGACGACGACTGGCTGCAGCGCCAGCCGCCCGACACGCCGCTGGTCAACGGCCTGGGCTCGGCGCCCGACACCGGCCCGCGACGGGCGCTCTGGGAACGCTTCCGGTCGCTGGGCTTCCGCTTCGCCACCGTGATTCACCCCGCCGCCACGGTCGCCGCCAGCGCGACCCTGGGCGAGGGCTGCCAGGTGCTGGCCGGGGCGGTGGTGAACACGGGGGCCGAGCTGGGCCCGAACGGCATCGTCAACAGCCGCGCGGTGGTGGAGCACGACTGCCGCCTCGCCGCCCACTGCCACGTCGCCAGCGGGGCGGTGCTGTGCGGCGCGGTGACGCTGGAGGAAGGCGTCCACGTGGGCGCGGGCGCGACCGTGCTGCAGGGCCTTCGGCTCGGAACTGGCGCGATTGTTGCAGCGGGAGCCACAGTCATCGACGACGTCGAATCCCTGACGCTGGTGGCCGGGGTGCCGGCCCGCGTCAAACGCAGGATCCAAGCCAGATGAGTGAGGACTGGAAACAGATCGCCCTCTCCCCCGACGCCACGGTGCGCCAGGCGCTGGAGACCATCGACCGCGGCGCGCGCCAGATCGCCCTGGTGATCGAGGCGCCCTGCCATTTGGCGGGCACCGTCACCGACGGCGACATCCGGCGCGCCCTGCTCAAGGGGCGCGACCTGGACACCCCGGTGCGCGAGGTGATGAACCCCAATCCGGTGACCGGCCTGCTGGGCGAGGACGAGCGCATCTGGCAGCGCACCATGCGCCGCCACGGTCTGCGTCACCTGCCGGTGCTGGACCGCGACGGCTGCATGGTGGACCTGGTGGAGTTCCGCCAGCCCGCGGAACCCAGCCGCAGCACCCCGGTGGTGATCATGGCCGGCGGCCTGGGCACCCGCCTGCGGCCGCTCACCGAGACCCTGCCCAAGCCGCTCATCCCGGTGGGCCCGCGCCCGGTGCTCGAGACCATCGTCGCCGGCTTCGCCGAGCAGGGCTTCGAGAACCTCTATCTGTGCCTCAACTACAAGGGCGAGATGATCCGCGAGCACTTCGGCGACGGCGAACGCTTCGGCGTGCGCATCCGCTACATCGTGGAGGACCGCCGCCTGGGCACCGCGGGCGCGCTGAGCCTGCTGCCCGAGCCGCCGGACGAGCCTATCATCGTCATGAACGGCGACCTGCTCACCAAGGTGGATTTCGTGCGCCTGCTGGAATTCCACAACCGCCAGGGCTTCGTCGCCACCATGGCGGTGCGCCAGTACAGCCACCAGATTCCCTACGGGGTGCTGCGCATCGGCGAGGACTACCGCATCGAACACCTGGAGGAGAAACCGGTGCAGCGCCACTACGTCAACGCCGGCATCTATGCGCTCTCCCCCGAGGCCCTGCGCCAGGTGCCCGGCCAGAAGTTCTACGACATGCCCAACCTGTTCCAGCGCCTGATGGAACTGCGCCAGGCGGTGGGCTGCTTCCCCCTGCGGGACTACTGGATGGACATCGGTCGCCTGGAAGACCTGGAACGCGCCTCGGCGGAGTTCGCCGAGATGTTCGGCCAGCCCGCCTGAAGTCCCGAATCGCAGGGCGAATTCAGGGCGTCACCTCGCGCACCCGGAAGCCGCCGGGTTGCTGCCGGTCGCGCAGGATGTCGGACATGCGCACCGGAAACTCGCCCCGCTCGCGGTCGGCGAAATACTGCTCCAGCGCCAGCCGCACCGTGGGAAAGGCCAGCCGCTCCCAGGGGATCTCCTCGCGACGGAACAGCGCCACCTCCAGGCTCTCGGAACCGGGCGAGAAGTCGAGATCCAGCAGCCGCGCCCGGAACAGCATGTACACCTGGTCGATGTGCGGCAGATTGACGGTGAGATAGAGCCCGTCCACCGCCACCCGGGCGTTGGCCTCCTCCAGGGTCTCGCGCACCGCGCCCTCGTAGGTGGTCTCGCCGTTCTCCATGAAGCCCGCGGGCACCGTCCACAGCCCGTGGCGCGGTTCGATGGCCCGCCGGCAGAGCAGGATCCGGTCCTCCCAGTGGGCGATGCAGCCGGCCACGATCTTGGGGTTGTGATAATGGATGGTGCCGCAGGCGTCGCAGATGTGACGCTCGCGGTTGTCGCCCTCGGGGATGCCGCGCCGTACCGGCTGGCCGCACTGGCTACAGAACTTCATTTCCATGGGTGCATTCTAGCCCGGAATTCTCGCCCGCATCCCGGCGGTCGCCGCGAGCCACAAAGCCGGATACACTGACGCCCCGCACTGCAAAGGAACACCCGTGAACGAGACGGCAAGACCATCCTTCCTGAATGACCCACGCGGCTGGTTCCACCGTCTGTTCCTGGACGAGGCCATCCTCGGAACCCTCTTGCTGCTCTGCTTCATCGGGGTGGCCTATACCAACTTCGCCTCGGTGCGCAGTTTCCGCTACTGGCTGTGGTTGGTACCGGTGTTTGCCGTGGCCGCCGTGCTCTCCGAGTGGTCGCGTCACCGACGCCATGGCCTGCCGGGCTATCGCTATCTCCTGCAACAAGGGCTGCACTGGGGGGCGGTCTACGTGGCCATCCGTCTGGTATTCGCACTGCACGAGGCGGGGCGTCTGAACAACGACGCCACCGCGCTGACCCTGATGACGGTGATGTCCCTGGGAACCTTCCTGGCCGGAGTCTATATCGGCTGGCGCTTCATGGCGCTGGGACTGTTCATCGCCGTGGCCACCACCCTCGCGGCCGAGATCGAGGCCTGGCTGTGGGCGCTCGCCCTGCTGGCACTGGCGATCCTCGCCCTCGGCGTCACGCTCACCTGGCGTGAACACCGCCGCACCTCGGGCACCGCGACCTGATCCAACCGACGCTCTCCGATGAACGAATCGAACAGCTCCGCCGCCACCTATGCCGCCATCGACCTCGGTTCCAACAGCTTCCACATGGTGGTGGGACGCCTGGACAACGACCGCCTGGTGCTGGTGGACCGGCTGCGCGACTCGGTGCGCCTGGGCGAGGGCCTGCTGCCGGACAAGACCCTGGACAACCGGGTGGCGCGGCGCGCCCTGGCCTGCCTGGAGCGCTTCGGCCAGCGCCTGCGCGATCTCCCGCCGGAGGCGGTGCGTGCGGTGGGCACCAACACCATGCGCCGCATCGACGACGGCGGGGCCTTCCTGCGCGCCGCGGAGCTGGCGCTGGGACATCCCATCGAGATCATCTCCGGCGACGAGGAGGCCCGCCTGGTCTATCTCGGCGTGGCGCACGGCCTGGCTGCGGGCAGCGAGCGGCGCCTGGTGATCGACATCGGCGGCGGCAGCACCGAGCTGATCCTCGGGGTGGGCATGGAGCCGGGCCAGCGCGACAGCCTCTATATGGGCTGTGTGAGCATGAGCCAGCTCCTGTTCGGCGACGGCCGCATCAGCGAGGACACCATGAACTCGGCGCTGCTGCGCGCCGCCCTGGAGGTGCGTCCGGTGCGCCAGGTGTACCGCGCGGGCAACTGGGAACGCGCGGTGGGCAGCTCGGGCACCATCCGCTCCATCCGCGCCGTGGTCAAGGCCGCGGGCTGGAGCGAGGAGGGCATCACCGCCGACAGCCTGCGCAAGCTGCGCAAGAAGCTGATCAAGGCCGGTCATGTGGACAAGCTGGAACTGGAGGGGCTGTCGGATGAACGGCGGCCGGTGTTCCCCGGCGGGGTGGCGGTGCTCAGCGCCCTGTTCGAGAGCCTGAAGATCGAGCGCCTGCAGGTCTCGGACATGGCGCTGCGCGAGGGCCTGCTGTACGAGATGATCGGCTATGTGCGCCACCAGGACGTGCGCCAGCGCACCGTGGACTCCCTGGGGCAGCGCTTCGGCGTGGACCGCGAACAGGCGCAGCGGGTGGAGGCCACCGCCACCGCCCTGCTCAGCCAGGTGGCGCGCGACTGGGGACTCACCGACAGCGAGCACGCCCACATGCTGGCCTGGGCCTGCCAGTTGCACGAGATCGGCCTGTGCATCTCCCACAGCGGCTTCCACCGGCATGGGGCCTACATCCTGGCCAATGCCGACATGCCCGGTTTCTCGCGCCCCCAGAAGGCGCTGCTCGCGGCCCTGGTGCGCAGCCACCGCCGCAAGTTCGCCAACGCCGTGTTCCACGATCTGCCGGAGCACCTGGTGGAACCGGCACGCCGCCTGTGCGTGCTGCTGCGCCTGGCGGTGCTGCTGCACCGCGGACGCTCGCCCGACGCCAAGCCGATGCTCTACCTGGACGTCTCAGGGCACAAGATCCGGGTCAGCTTCCCCGAGGACTGGCTGGAACATCATCCCCTCACCCGCGCCGAGCTGGAGCGCGAGGCGGACTATCTGGCCAAGGCGGAGTTCAGCCTCAAGTTCTGAACCCGGCGGCGGCCCTTCAATCCGACTCGCACAGCGCCCGCCAGGCGGGATGATCCCCGAGCAGCGCCAGCGCCTGCGCCAGCAGCTCCTTTCCCGGGGAGGTGCGGTGCCAGGTGGAGGCGCCGGAGGGATGCGGCAGCGGGATGCAGTCGATCTCCCGCCCGAAGCAGTCCACCCGATGCACGCGGCCGATCACCTCGGTGAGCCGCTGCACCGGCAGATACTGCGCGATCGCCAGCTTGCCCACCGGAATCAGCAGTTGCGGCTCGATCAGCTCGCATTCGCGCTTCAGCCAGCGGCTGCAGTTGCGGATCTCCTGCGGCGAGGGCACCCGGTCGCCGCCGCGCGGCTTCTTGCCGGGGAAACAGCGGCACACCGCCGCCATGTAGACCCGCGCGCGCACCTGATGCTCGTCCAGGCCGATCCCGGCCAGCCACTTGAACAGGGTCTTGCCCGCGGTCCAGGCGAAGGGGCGCTGGAGCTGCGGCTCCTTGTCGCCCGGCGCCTGCCCCAACAGCAACACCGGCGAGAGCACCGGCTGCCCCACCACCGGCGGCGGCTGCATCCCGGGACAGCGACGGCAGGCCTTCAGCTCGGCCTGGTGATGGATCAGGGCTTGCAGGCGATCGATCAAGTCGGGACACTCCAATGGCAGAGAAAAGGGCGCTGTTCCATGGATATGAAAACAGCCATAGGGTACACGGAGATTACCGAGGGGGTGGGGCCTGAAGACCCTCTCACCGCAACCCTGTGGGAGCGGCTTCAGCCGCGACATCATGGAATTCGAACCGGCGCCCTCGCCCGTGCCCCCGTTCCCTATTCGACCGGAGGGCTGACAACAGGAAAACAGGAGGCCAGACCATGCGCGCCGTTCAGATGACCGCCGTGGGCGGACCCGAGGTCCTGAAGCCGGTCGAGCTGCCGGAACCGGAGATCGCCACCCCCACCCAGATCAAGGTACGGCTGCACGCCGCCGGGGTGAATCCCATCGACACCAAGATCCGCTCCCGGGGTCTGTTCTACGACGCCGAGCCGCCGGCCATCCTGGGCTGCGACGGCGCCGGCGAGGTGGTGGCAACGGGCGAGGCGGTGGAACGCTTCTCGGTCGGCGACCGGGTCTGGTTCTGCCACGGCGGCCTGGGCCGCGAACCGGGCAACTACGCGGAATACACGGTGGTGGAGCAGGACGAGGCCGAAGCCATGCCCGAGACGATCGACTTCGTGCAGGCCGCGGGCGGCCCGCTGGTGCTGATCACCGCCTGGGAGGCGCTGTTCGACCAGGCTCGCCTGGCCGCCGCCGAGACGGTGCTGATACATGCCGGCGCGGGCGGTGTGGGCCATGTCGCCATCCAGCTCGCCAAGGCACGCGGCGCCCGCGTGCTCACCACCGCCGGCACCGACGAGAGCATCGCCCTGGCCCGCGAGCTGGGCGCCGACGAGGTGATCGACTACCGCAGCGGGAACGTCGTCGAACGCACCCTGGCGCTCACCGACGGCCAAGGGGTGGACGTCTGCCTGGAGAGCGTGGGACCCCAGGTGTTCCGCGACAGCATCGAGCTGATGGCTCCCTACGGCCGCCTGGTGACCCTGCTCGACCCCGGCAGGGAGCTGGATCTGTCCAAGGCGCGCCTGAAGAACCTGCAGATCGCCTTCACCCTGATGCTCACCCCCATGCTGCTCGACCTGCGCGAGCCGCGCCTGCATCATGGCGAGATACTGCGCGAATGCGCCATGCTGATCGACGACGGCCGGCTGCGCATCCATGTCGGCCATGCCCTACCGCTGGAACAGGCCGCCGAGGCGCACCGCCTGATCGAGGGCGGCCACAGCCACGGCAAGATCGTGCTGACGATCTGACGCCCGCGGCAGACCGCCCGTCGGAGCGGGGCCTCAGACCCGGAACCGGGCGATCCGCTCGGAGAGGGTCTCCGCCGACCCCGCCAGCTCGCCGACCAGCGCCGGCATGCGCTCCACGCTGGCCAGGGTGGCCTCGGCGCTCTCCTTGACCGCCACGATGTTCTCGCTGATCTCTTCGGAGGCCTGACGCTGCTGGTCCGCGGCCACGGTGATCTGGGTGTTGACCTCGTTGCCCTTGCTCACCGTGTCCAGGATTTCCTCCAACACGCGGTTGAC
>CAZVIG010000035.1:8687-11227 GCA_964627395.1 uncultured Sedimenticola sp. | reverse complement strand
TTGCCGGCCCAGGCCTCGGGGATCAGCATCATCATGGCGTGCGCCATGGAATAGCCGCCCATCACCAGCAGCTCCAGGGCGTTGTCGAAGCAGGCGGTGTCCGACTGGCCCTCCGGGATCAGCGGCCAGATCTTGTCCAGGTCCTCGCCCAGGATCTCGGAGGCCATGGAGTGGCGGCGCGCCGCCATCCAGTTGACGTTGCCGCGCACCGTGTTGATCTCGCCGTTGTGCGCGATCATGCGGAAGGGGTGCGCCAGGTCCCAGGTGGGGAAGGTGTTGGTGGAGAAACGCTGGTGCACCAGCGCCAGCGCCGAGACCACCCGCTCGTCGTTCAGGTCGCGGTAATACTCGCCCACCTGGCCGGCCAGCAGCATGCCCTTGTAGACGATGGTGCGCGAGGAGAAGGAGGTGAAGTAGAAGGCGTCGCCGCCCTCCAGGTTCAGCTCGCGCACCCGGTTCTCGATCTGCTTGCGGATCACGAACAGCTTGCGCTCGAAGGCGTCCTGGGCCGCTCTCGCCATCCCTGGCTCTCGCGGCATTTGGGCATCCTGCCCGGCATCGGCGCAGTTGTCGCCGCGACCCACGAACAACTGGCGGATCACAGGCTCGGTGGGCAGCACGCTGTAGCCCAGGCCGCTGTTGTCCACCGGCACGTCGCGCCAGCCCAGCAGGCGCTGCCCCTCGGCGGAGACGAACTGCTCCACCACCTCCTGGGCGCGCGCGCGCGCCGCCTCGTCCCGGGGCAGGAACAGCATGCCCACCGCATAGTCGCCCTCCGGCGGCAGCTCGAAGCCCGCCTCGGCGCGGAAGAAGGCGTCCGGGATCTGCATCAGCAGGCCGGCACCGTCCCCGGCGCGCGGGTCGGCGCCCACGGCACCACGGTGATGCAGACGCTCCAGGATGGTCAGACCCTGGCGGATGATGTCGTGGCTCTTTTGGCCCTTGATGTGGGCCACAAAGCCTACGCCACAGGCATCGTGTTCGTTCGCCGGGTCGTACAACCCCTGTTTCGGCGGCAGGGAACCTCGAGTCATCGCCAACCTCTTCTCTCAAGCATGCGGATGACGGGCCGCGCGACGGCCCGTACCAATGGGTGTCCGGAGCGGGACGGATTACCGGCCTGGCCTTCCCGCCATGCCGGCGCGCCCTGTGACAGGGCCGCGAACCCGTTAGGATAATCGATTCCTTATATTGGAGCCAGCGCCGCGTCGGGGGTCACTGCCCCTGGAGCTGCGCCTGGATGGAGCCGAAGGTGCGCGGCCAGACCCCGGCGCGGGCGATGGCCGCCGGCAGACGGGCGCGCGCCGCCACCGCGGCGGCCCGGTCGGGATAGCTCCCCGCCACCAGGGAATACCAGGGTTTGCCGTCCAGCTCGCGCTCGAACACCGCCCAGGGCTGGGGGATACGGTGACGGCGCACGAAGCGCCGGATCGCCTCGCGGTCCCGCGCCCCCAGCAATTGCAGGGTATAACGCCCGCGGGGCTGCGCCTTGAGCCAGGCCAGCCCGCCCTTTGGACGGGACGCCGGGGCCGGCGGCTCGTGCGCCGGCCTGGAAGGGACCACCGGAGCCTTGGCCAACCGAGCGGGCGGGGCTTTCGTCTTGGATGACGATGGCGCGGGTGTCGCCTTTTGCGAAGGCGCGCGCGGTGCCTCCACCGCCTTCGGCGCGGACGCGGGTGGACTGCGCTTCCCTTCGCCCGGCGCCGAAGCGGCCGGCTCCTTACCCGGTCCCGCCGCGGCGGCATCCGCCATCACGGCGGCCAGGGCGTCCTCCGACACCTCGTCGGGACCGGTCGGCGCGCGCCCCTCGGCCGCCCCGCCCGCGGCCTCCTCGGCCAGCGGCTGACTGGCGGCATGGATGGCGTCTGCGACGATGGCATCGAGCAGGGGATCCGACTCGGCGGGCTCGGATTGGTCATCGGATTCGGGAGCGGCCGGTTCGGCGGCAACCGCAGGCGCCGGTTCGGGCGACTGCGGCTCGGGAACGGGTTGGACGGGCGCGGGAGGCGCTGAGGGCGCCACCACCTGACTGCGAAACACCGGCGGCTCGGCCGCAGGCGGCGCCGGTTCCGCAACCGTCTGGTCCGCCGGCGGGGCCGGGGCCATCAGGCGGTTGATGTCCTGCTGGAACCAGAGCAGCGCACCCACCAGCGCCGCCAGCAGGCCACCGCCGGCGATCCAGGACCAGCGGACTCCGCGCCGAGGGGCAGGCGCGGGCTCGGGCAGCTCGCCGGGCAGAGTGTCCAGGGCATCCAGGATCAGCCCCGGCAGGCCCTCGCTGGCACGGTGCAGGGCGACCACCATGCGCTCGCCTTCGGCCCCGTCGGGCAGCACCGTATGGGTCTGGATGAAGGCGCGGCTCTCCTCCTCGGAGAAGGGGGGCAGGTCCACGAACTGGAGGTCCCAGTCGCCGCGCGCCTGGGCCAGCTCGCCGGTGCCCACAAGCAGCAGGCGCGCCCCGGCCTGGACCAGATCCAGCAGGTCGGCGATCTCGGCGAGCTGCAGCAGATCGGCGTCGTCCACCATCACCAGCAGCGGAT
>CAZVIG010000035.1:0-8677 GCA_964627395.1 uncultured Sedimenticola sp. | reverse complement strand
GCAGGTTCAGGGCGTGAATGATCTGGTCGCGCAGCGGCATCCGCGCACCGGCCACCGTCCAGACGACGGTGTAGTCGGACTTGAGCTGCGCCGCCAGACGCTTGGCGAAGGTGGTCTTGCCCGCCCCCGGCGGGGCGCGCAGATAGGGGATCTCCTCGGCATTGGCCACCAGGTGCATCAACAGCCGCAGGCGCTCGTTGCGCTGCGGCGTGTCGAAATAGGCGGCCTCCTCGATCATCCGGCGAAGGCCTCCAGGGTGGCGTCCAGCGCCTCGGACGGGAAGTCGTCGGTCACCAGGGCGCCTCCGATGCCCTTCAGCAGCACCAGACGCAGCCGTCCGCCGAGCACCTTCTTGTCCACCGCCATCAGCTCCCCGAAGCGCGCCGGCGTGAGTTCCGGCGGCGGCGCCACCGGGAGCCGGGCCTGGCGCAGCGCGCCATCCACCCGCTGGCGGTCGTCATCGGAGAGCCAGCCGAGGCGGCGCGACATCTCCGCGGCCATCGCCATGCCCGCGCCCACCGCCTCGCCGTGCAGCCAGGCGCCGTAGCCCATGCCGGTCTCGATCGCGTGGCCGAAGGTATGCCCCAGGTTGAGCAGGGCGCGCCGGCCCGCCTCGCGCTCGTCGGCGGCGACGATGGCGGCCTTGTCGGCGCAGGAACGCTCGATGGCCTCCGCCAACAGGCCCTTGTCGCGCTGCATCAGCGCCGCCAGATGGGTCTCCAGCCAGGCGAAGAATTCGGCGTCGTCGATCAGGCCGTACTTGATCACCTCGGCCATGCCGGCGGACAGCTCCCGGTCCGGCAGGGTGTCGAGGGTGTCCGTGTCGGCGATCACCACCCGCGGCTGGTGGAAGGCGCCGATCATGTTCTTGCCCAGGGGATGGTTGACCCCGGTCTTGCCGCCCACCGAGGAATCCACCTGGGCGAGCAGGGTGGTGGGCACCTGGATGAAGTCCACCCCGCGCTGATAGCTGGCCGCGGCGAAGCCGGTCATGTCGCCCACCACGCCGCCCCCCAGAGCCAGCAGGGTGCACCCGCGGTCGAAGCGGTGCTCCAGCAGAGCGGTGTAGATGCGGTCCAGCACCTGGAGGTTCTTGTATTCCTCGCCGTCGGGGAGGATCACCGTCTCCACCTGGAAGCCGTCGAGCGCCGGCAGCAGGCGCTCCAGGTAGAGGGGCGCCACCGTCTCGTTGGAGACCACCATCACCTGACGCCCGCGCACGTGCGGCGCCAGCCAGCGCGGGTCGCCCAGCAGGCCGGAGCCGATGTGGATGGGGTAGGAGCGTTCTCCCAGATCGACTTGCAGGGTGCGTACTGCGGCCATGTTGCTCTGTCCTGACATTGGTGGCCCGGCCCCGGCGAAGCGGCGCGCTCCGCGCCGGAGACCCGGCTCAGGTCACCAGTTCGATGATGTCGCGCGCCACCGCGCCGGCGGAACGTCCCTCGGTGGAGACGGTGTAGTCGGCGGTTTCGCGGTACAGCGGCTCGCGCTCGGCCATCAGCTCGCGCAGCCGCGCCAGGGGGTCCTCGGTCTGGAGCAGCGGTCGCTTGCGATCGCGGTGGGTGCGGTCGTATTGCTGTTCGGGCGAACACTGCAGATAGACTACGATGCCGCGTGCCGCCAGATGGCGCCGGTTGGCCGGGCGGACCACCGCCCCCCCGCCGGTGGCCAGCACCCGTTGATCGAGCTGGGTGAGATCGTCGATCACCTGCTGCTCGCGGTCGCGGAAACCCTCCTCGCCCTCGTATTCGAAGATGGTGGGGATGTCCACGCCGGTGCGCCGCTGGATCTCCTGGTCGCTGTCGATGAAGTCCAGTCCGAGCTGGGAGGCCAGGGTCTTGCCGATGGTGGTCTTGCCGGCCCCCATCGGGCCGATGAGAAAGATGCGGTTCGGTTTTGCCATCCAACAGATATGCCAGATTACGGCGCCGCAGGCAAGCCGCCCGCGGCGCCGGCCCCGGCTCAACGCAGGGTGAGCGTGTCCTTGAGGATGCGCGGGGTGACGAAGATCAGCAGCTCGCTGTTCTCGTCCTGGACCTGCTTCTGCTTGAAGGCCCAGCCCACATAGGGCAGGTCGCCGAAGAAGGGCACCCGGCCGATGTTGGTGGACTTGGTGCGCTCGAACACGCCCCCCAGCACCACCGTCTCGCCGTTGTCCACCAGCACCGTGGTCTCCAGGGAGCGGGTGTCCACCGGGGGCACGCCCAGCACCGCGCGGGTGAAGTCCGGGTTGTCCTTGCTGACCTTGAGATCCATGATCACCCGGTCGTCCGGCGTGATGTGGGGGGTCACTTCCAACTGCAACACCGCCTCCTTGAAGGCCACCGAGGTGGCGCCGCTGGAGGTGGCCTGCTGATAGGGTATCTCCACGCCCTGCTTGATGGTGGCGGTGTTCTGATCGGAGGTGATCACCCGTGGGCTGGAGACGATCTCGCCCTTGCCCTCCTGCTGCATGGCGCTCAGCTCCAGACGCAGCAGGTGCGAGCCCAGCTTGCCCAGCACGAAGTTGATCGCCCCGCCGCTGCCCTGAGCCAGAGTCTGGGGCAGGTTGACCAGCAGGTTCTCGTTGGAACCGCTCTGGGTGATGAAGGGAGCACCCGTGATCGCCGTCGCGTCCAGATCGCCCTGGATGCCGCCGCCGACCACAGCGGTGTTGCCACCCAGGCCGGTCGAACGCGCACCGCTGATGCCCAGCTTGACCCCAAGATCCTTGGCGAAGTCGTTGTTGGCGATCACGATGCGCGACTCGATCAGCACCTGGCGCACCGGCACGTCCAGCTTGCCCAGCAGCTCCCGGATCTCGCTCAGCTTGGCGGCGGTGTCCTGCACCAGCAGGGAGTTGGTGCGCTCGTCGACGGTGACGTTGCCGCGCTCGGAGAGCAGCTTGTTCTCCTTGGACTTGAGCAGATCCGCCAGCGCCGAGGCCTTGGCGTAGTTGATCTGGATGAGTTCGGAGCGCAGCGGCGCCAGCTCTTCGATCTGCTTCTGGGATTCCAGCTCCAGCTTCTCGCGCGCCGCGATCTCCTCGGTGGGCGCCACCAGAATGACGTTGCCGTTGCGCCGCATGGACAACCCCTTGGTCTTGAGGATGATGTCCATCGCCTGATCCCAGGGGACGTTCTTCAGGCGCAGGGTGATGCGCCCGGAGACGCTGTCGCTGACCACCATGTTCAGCCCAGTGAAATCGGCCAGCAACTGCAGCACGGCACGCACCTCGATGTCCTGGAAGTTGAGCGACAGCCGCTCGCCCTCGTACACCTTGTTGCGCGCGCGCTTGGCCTCTACCTCCTGGCGGGTGAGGGCACGGAATTCCACGGTATAGGTGTTGTCCGCCTGGTAGGCCAGGTGTTCGAAATCACCCTTGGTGGCGATCACCATGCGGGTGTTGCGACCCTGCGGCCGGGTCACGATCTCGGTCACCGGGGTGGCGAAGTCGGTCACGTCCAGCACCCGCGCCAGCTGCGGCGGCAGCCGGGTGTCGAGCAGGTCGAGCACGATCTTCTGCCCCTCCTGACGCATGTCCACCACGATGGAGGGATCGCTGAGTTCGATCAGCACCTTGCCCTCGCCGTCGGCGCCACGGCGGAAGTCGATGTTGCGCACCTCGGGAGCCGTGGAGCCGGCCTTGGAGGCCACCGGCACCGTCGAGCCCTTGTTCTCCGGGTGCATGGTGGTGACGCCCTCTCCGGAGCCGATGTCCACCAGCAACTGGTTGCCCTTGCGCGTGATGGTATGCGGCACCGACTCCAGCAGATTGATCACCACCCGGGTGCGGTCGGCCGCCTCGATGGCCGCCACGCTGCGCGCCACGCCCACGCCGATGGGCGTGACCTTGCGCTTCAGGGCACTCTTGGTGTCGGGCAGATCGATGGCGATGCGCGCCGGATTGTCGGTAGCGAAAGAGGCCGGCTCGCCCACCGGCTCGGCCAGGGTCAGGATCACCTGGACCCGGTTGCCCGGCAGGGTGGAGAAGCTGATGTCGCGCAACTCGTTGGCCCAGAGCGGAGAGGAAACGCCCATCAGGACGATGGCCAGCCAGGCCAGCATGCGGTGTGTCTGACGTGTGATGGATGACATGAAACGCTCCTCTAACTAGCCTTCACCGAGGCTGATGGTCGCCTCGCGTTCCTTATAACCGGAACCGCTCTTCACCAGTTCCACCAGTTTGATCTTGTCTTCCGTGATCTCGACGATCCGGCCGTAGTTGCGACCCATGTGATTGCCGATGGTCACGCGATGGATGGTGCCGTCCTTCGTCTTGACCAGCGCCCAGGTCTTGCCGCCCTGCTCCAGGGTGCCCACCATGCGCAGGCTGTCCAGCGGGAAGAACTCCAGTTCCTCCTTGCGCCGGTTGAAGTCGGGACGCAGGCCGCTGTCGGCCACCGACTCGGCATTCTCCTCGGGGTTGATGTCCGGGGTGAAGGGATCGCGCCGGTCGCCCGCCACATAGACGAAGGTCTCCACCTCCACCGGCTCGGGCGGCGGGCTGATGCCGCTGGGCGGCCGGGCCTTCACCTCGGCGACATACTGCTGGAGGTCCGACAGATCGCGGTTGGCGCAGCCGGCGAGCGACAGGACGGGAAGCAGGAGCAGCAGACGACGCATCAGCTTCCCTCCTCGTCCAGGTAACGATAGGTCTTGGCCGTGGCCTCCAGGATCAGCTGCGGAGAACCGCTCGCCTTCTTGCCGCCGGCCCGCTTGATGTTCACGTCATAGATGGTGACGATGCGCGGCAGCGAGGCCAGGCCGCTGACGAACTCCCCGAACTGGTGATAGGTGCCGCGCACCCGCAGCCGGATCGGCAGTTCGGCATAGAACTCCTTGGGGCGCTCGCCCTGCGGCTGGAACAGCTCGAACTCCAATCCCGCCGCCAGGCCCGTCTGGGAGACGTCCACCAGCAGCCCCGCCACCTCGGTCTTGTCCGGCAGCTGGCGCAGCATGGCGCCGAAGGTCTCCTGCATCTCGGCGAGCTGCGCCTTGTAGGCGTCCAGGTTGGCGGCCTTGGCCTGCTTGATCTCGAACTGCTGGCGCAGGTCCTGTTCGGTCTGGCGCGCACGGTCCAGGGCGACGTACTGGTCCTCGATGTCGAAGTAGTACCAGCCCACCGCCACCAGGGCGCACAACAGCAGGATCAGCAGCCCTTTGACCCAGGCCGGCCAGTCGCCGATGTTGCTGAAATCCAGTTGATTGAGTTCGTCCAGCGTCATTTCTTCGACCCCTTGCCCTTGCCCTTACCCTTGGCCTTGGGGACCACCTGGCGCATGGTGAGCGAGAAGGTGGGCGTGTTCTGGGATCCGCCCTTCTGCTCGATGATCCGCAGCTGCGGATTGGACAGCCAGGGGCTGGCCTCGATGTTGCGCATGTAGGCGGAGATACGGGCGTTGGACTCGGCCTTGCCGCGCACCGTGATGGTGTTGCCCTTCTGCACCACCGAGTCGAGATAGACCCCGTCGGGCAGGGTGGTCACCAGCTCGTCGAACAGGTGCACCACCAGCGGCCGCTGGCTCTGCAGGTCGGTCACCACCTTCATCCGGGAGATCAGCTGCTTGCGCACCTTTTCCAGGTCGCGGATCTCGCGGATCTTCTTGTTGACCTGGGCGATCTCCTTCTTCAGGAAGGCGTTGCGCTGCTCTTGGTATTCGATCAGCTGGCTGTTGTACCAGTGCCAATAGCCCAGCGCGGCGCCGGTGAGGATGAGCGCCAGCAGCACCAGCATGCCGAATTCGCGCTTGCGCTCGGCACGCAGCTTCTCTCGCCAGGGGAGTAGGTTGATGTTCGCCATCTCAGTCGAAGCTCCTCAGGGCCAGGCCGCAGGCGATCATCATCGCCGGTGCGTCGTTGCTGAGTGCCTGCGGCTTGACCCGCGGCCCCACCGACATGTTGGCCAGGGGGTTGGCGATCATGGTCTCGATGCCGAGCCGTTCCTGCACCAGGTCGTCGATGCCCGGCACCGAGGCGCAGCCGCCCGCCAGCACCACCAGGTCCACGGCATTGTGGCTGCTGGCCGAGTAGAAGAACTGGATGGAGCGATTGACCTGCTGCACCATGGCCTCGCGGAAGGGGTCCAGCACCTCGGGGATGTAGTTGTCCGGCAGGCCGCCCTGGCGCTTGGCCATGCCCGCCTCTTCCATAGAAAGACCATAGCGGCGCTGGATCTCCTCGGTGAGCTGACGCCCGCCGAAGTTCTGCTCCCGGGTATAGATGACCTGGTTGTCGTAGAGCACGTCCAGGGTGGTGGTGGTGGCGCCGATGTCGGCCACCGCGACCACCAGATCCTGGCCGCCGTTGGGCCACTGCTCGGCGAGCTGGCCGCAGGCACGCTCCATGGCGTAGGCCTCCACGTCCACCACCTCGCAGGTCAGACCCGCCAGCTCCAGCGCCTCGACCCGCGCCTCGACGTTCTCGCTGCGCGAAGCGGCCAGCAGCACGTCCACCATCTCGGGGCTCTTTTCGGAAGGACCGATGATCTGGAAGTCGATGTTGACCTCTTCCAGCGGATAAGGGATGTACTGGTCCGCCTCCAGCTCGATCTGGGCCTCCATCTCGCGCTCGGACATGGAGGCGGGCATCGACAGCACCTTGGTGATCACCGCAGACCCGGAGACCGCCACCGCCGCATGCTTGGTCTTGGTGCCGGCGCGCTTGACCGTCTTGCGCACCGTCTCGGCCACCGCCTCGACGTCGGCGATGTTCTTCTCCACCATGGCGTTGGGCGGCAGCGGCTCGACCGCATAGCTTTCGACGCGGTAGCGTACGCCCCCACGCCCGGAATGCTGACTCAGCTCCAGCAGCTTCACCGCTGTCGAGCTGATGTCGAGGCCCAGCATCTGGGGCTTCTTTCTGGAGAACAGTCCCATCGGTATATGAAATCCAGCGTCCTTTTTGCCTGGCCCGGCCCGGGCCGATGTTCGCCCAGTGTAGCGGCTCTTTGAAGGATTTTCTTTAATTAATTGGCTTAACTATATAGACCAATGTCGGTTTTTTGTGAAATGGTACCGGCTTTAGCAATTACGGGCCAGTCGCCACATCGTCGGTCGCGCCCGACAAGTCCCGGTGCGGGGCCGATGCTAATATAACGGCCCCGTTCCGCCCGGCTTGAGCCGGGTTCATCGTCCCAATCTGTGATCAAGCGCATGTCCTGGCTCAAGAAACTGTTCAAGTACGGCCTGGTGCTGACCCTCGTCGGCGCACTGCTGGCCGCCGCCGCGGTGGTCGGCGCCTATCTCTACATCGAGCCGGACCTGCCCGACATCGAGGCCCTGCGCGAAATCCGCCTCCAGGTGCCGCTGCGCGTCTACAGCAGCGAAGGCAAGCTGATCGCCGAGTTCGGCGAGAAACGCCGCAACCCGGTGCGCTACGAGCAGCTCCCGCCGCGCCTGGTACAGGCGATCACCGCCGCCGAGGACGCCCACTTCTTCACCCATCCCGGGATCGATCCGCGCGGCCTGCTGCGCGCCGGCATCAAGCTGATCCTCACCGGCAAGCGCAAGCAGGGCGGCAGCACCATCACCATGCAGGTGGCGCGCAACTTCTATCTCAGCCGCAAGAAGACCTATCTGCGCAAGCTGTACGAGATCTTTCTCGCGCTGCGCATCGAACAGGAGCTGAGCAAGGAGGAGATCCTGGAGCTGTACCTGAACAAGATCTATCTCGGCCATCGCGCCTACGGGGTGGCCGCCGCGGCGCGGGTCTATTACGGCAAGGATCTGGACCAACTGACCCTGCCGGAGATCGCGATGATCGCCGGTCTGCCCAAGGCACCCTCCGCCTACAACCCGCTCTCCAATCCGCAGCGCGCGGTGGAACGGCGCAACTACGTGCTGCGGCGGATGCGCGAGCTGGGCTTCATCACCGAAGAGCAGTTCCGCGAGGCGAGCGCCGCGCCGATCACCGCGCGCCGCTACGCGCCTCGCATCGAGGTGGAGGCCCCCTATGTGGCGGAAATGGTGCGCAAGCGCATGGTCGCCGAGTACGGCGACGCCGCCTACACCAGCGGCCTGGAGGTCTTCACCACCATCGACGCCAAGGCGCAAGGCGCGGCCAATGCCGCCCTGCGGCGCGCCCTGCATGCCTATACCGAGCGCCATGGCTACCGCGGCCCGCTGGCCCACCTGGACGCCATGCCGGTGGACGACGAGGCGCGCGACGCGGCTCTGGCAAAGCATCGTCGCTATGGCGAGATTCGTCCCGCACTGGTGCTCGAGGTGGAACGGCGCAGCGCCAGGATCTATCTCGGTGAGGGCGAGACCGGCGAGATCCCCTGGGCCGGCCTGGAATGGGCGCGCCCCTATCGGGGCACCGACCGTCGCGGCAAGGCGCCGCACAAGGCCGGCGACGTGGTCCAGGTAGGCGACCTGGTGATGGTGCGACCGGTGAAGGGCAAGGGGAAGAAGACCAAGCCCTATTGGAAGCTCACCCAGCTCCCGCAGGTGTCCGGCGCCCTGATCTCGCTGCGCGCGAAGGACGGCGCCATGCTCGCCCTGGTGGGCGGCTACGACTTCTATCGCAGCAAGTTCAACCGCGTCACCCAGGCGCTGCGCCAGCCCGGCTCCGGCTTCAAGCCCTTCGTCTATTCCGCGGCCCTGGAGAAGGGCTTCACCCCCGCCAGCCTGTTCAACGATGCGCCGGTGGTGTTCGACGATCCCTCCCTGGCGGGCGCCTGGCGCCCGGAGCACTA
>CAZVIG010000034.1:0-11249 GCA_964627395.1 uncultured Sedimenticola sp. | reverse complement strand
GGCCGCGGTGTCCACGATCAGGGTGTCGATGTCCGCGGCCATGTCGCCGAAGGCCCGGATCAGCCCGGTGTGTTCCGCCGGACCCATCTCGGACAGTGCCTGGATGCCGGAGGCGCCGGGCACCACGCGCAGGCCGGCGGGGCCTTCCACCACCACCTCGTCCAGACTGCGCTCGCCGCTGAACACGTGCGAGATGTCGTAGCGCGGGTGCAGGCCCAGCACCACATCGATGTTGGCCAGGCCGAGGTCGGCGTCCAGCAGCATCACCCGCTGCCCCAGTTCGCACAGCGCCACGCCCAGGTTGACCGAGACGTTGGTCTTGCCCACGCCGCCCTTGCCGCCGGTGACCGCGATGGCGCGCACCGGCCGGGGCTCGGCCATGCGCCGCAGACCGCTGGCCTGATCCAGACCGCCCTCAGGTGCGAGCATGGGCACGCCCCCCCTTGTAGCTGAGCGCCACATAGTGCTGATCGCATTCCGCGGGATAGGCCTCGAGCAGCGAGGCGGCGCGCTCCACCAGGTCGTGGGCGCGCGCCTCGGCCAGGTCCTCGGGCACCCGCTGCCCGTCCGCGACCCAGGCCAGGGACAGGCCGCCGTGGATCACCGCCGAGAGGGCAGCGCCCAGGCTGGCTGCCTCGTCCAGCTTGGTGAGCATGCAGACGTCGGGCCGGGTGGGGGCGAACAGCTCCATCGCCCGCCCCAGCGCCGCGCCCTCGGTGGTGGCCGAGAGGGTGAGCACGGTCACCAGGTCGGGGCCGGCGGCGTGCAGGGTCTCGATCTGCTCGTCCAGGCGTTCGTTGTCCGCGCCCATGCCGGCGGTGTCGATCAGAATCAGGCGCCGGTCGGAGAGCGAGGCGATGGCGTCGCGCATCGCCTGCGGGTCGTCGGCGGTGCGCACCGGCACGTCGAGGATGCGGCCATAGGTATGGAGCTGGTCGCGCGCGCCGATGCGGAAGTTGTCGGTGCTGATCAGGCCGATGTTGCGGTGGCCGTAGCGCAGCGCGAAGCGCGCGGCGATCTTGGCGATGCTGGTGGTCTTGCCGACCCCGGTGGGCCCCACCAGGGCGAGGATGCCGCCCTCGTCCAGCACCTCGCGCTCGCACACCGGGATCTCGCCGGCGAGAAAGAACAGCGCCTTGCGCCAGGCCAGCTCCAGATCGTCCAGGCCGGAGACGCGCTGCACCAGCCGCTGCGCGATGTCGGCCGACAGCCCGAGCTGCATCAGGCGCTGGAAGAGTTCCTGCACGTGCGGGGCGCGCTGTCCCAGGTCGTGCCAGCTCATGCTGGAGAGTTCCGCCTGCAGCCAACGGCGCAGGTTCTGCATCTCCTCGCGCATCGCCGCCAGCTCCTGCTGGCTCACGCCCCCCTCGGCGGCGGGGCGCGGCGCCTTGCGCTGCGCCTGCTGGCGCTGGGCGGTGGCGGCCTGGTGACGCGGCAGGGGACGGCGGATGGCCCCGGGCTCGCCGGCGGCTGCCGGGGCGGCAGCGGTCTGCCGCCTGGGCGGCGCGGTCTCGATGTCGTCCGCCTCCACCAGGTCCACGGCGGCGGTCAGTTCGATACCTTCGTCTGTGGTCTTGTTGGAGAGGATGACGGCATCCTCGCCGAGGGTCTCGCGCACCATGCGTAATGCCTGTCGCATGTCCGGTGCCACGAAGCGCTTTATTTTCATGCCTGCTGGCCCCCATCTGGCTCGGGGCCCGAGGCCCCCTTAGCTCTGTGCCGGCTCCCGTCCGATGGTGTGGATCACCTTGATCTTTCGGTTGTCCGGAATCTCGTTGTAGGAGAGGACGTGCATCCCCGGCACGCTCTGGCGGACGAAGCGGGCCATCCAGGTGCGGATCGCCCCCGCCACCAGGAGGATCGCCTCCTGGCCCCCGACCTCCTGCTGTCGGGCCGCGTCGGCGAGGGCGACCTGGATCTGTTCCAGCAGTCCCGGTTCGATGCCCGCGCCTTCCTCTCCTGCGCTCGTCAAAGCCTGTTGCAAGAGCCGTTCCAATCCGGGCTCGAGAACGATCACAGGAATTTCTTCCGTATTTCCAACCAGTTGCTGAACGATGGCCCGGCTCAGGGCGACCCGCACGGCGGCGGTGAGGGCGTCGGCATCCTGACTCCGGGGAGCCTCCTCCGCCAGGGTTTCGGCGATGGTGCGGATGTCGCGGATGGGGATGCCCTCGGCGAGCAGGTTCTGCAGCACGCGCAGCACCGTGGTCAGGGGCAGCAGCTTGGGCACCAGGTCCTCCACCAGCTTGGGCGCCACCTGGGCCAGGTTGTCCAGGAGCTGCTGCACCTCCTCGTGGCCGAGCAGCTCGTGGGCGTGGCGCTGCAGCAGCTCGCTCAGGTGGGTGGCCACCACCGTGCTCGCGTCCACCACGGTGTAGCCCAGGGTCTGGGCGTGGTCGCGCTGCGCCGGGTCGATCCACACCGCCTCCAGGCCGAAGGCGGGATCGGTGGTGGGGGTGCCCTGCAGCTCGCCGAACACCTTGCCCGGATTGATCGCCAGCTCGCGGTCGGGATAGATCTCGGCCTCGCCCACCGGCACCCCGTGCAGGCTGATGCGGTAGGCGTTGGGCGAGAGATCCAGGTTGTCGCGGATATGCACCGGCTGGATGAGGAAGCCCAGCTCCTGCGACAGCTTCTTGCGTACCCCCTTGATGCGGTTCATGAGCTGGCCGCCCTGGCCGCGGTCCACCAGCGGGATCAGGCGGTAGCCCACCTCCAGGCCGATGATGTCCACCGGCTGCACGTCGTCCCAGGACAGCTCGCGGTTCTCGCCGCTCTCGGCCTCGGCGGGCACCGGCAGCTCCTCGCTCACCGTCTCCGGACGCTGCTGGCGCTGGTGGATCATCCAGGCGGCACCCGCCAGGGCCCCGCCCAGCAGCAGGAACACCAGGTTGGGCATGCCGGGGATCAGCCCCAGGGCGCCGATGATGCCGGCGGCGATGGCCAGCGCGCGCGGGTTGTCCAGCAGCTCGCGCGACACCTGGCCGCCCATGTCCTCGGATCCGGAGACCCGGGTGACGATGATCGCTGCGGCGGTGGAGAGCAGCAGCGAGGGAATCTGCGCCACCAGACCGTCGCCGATGGTGAGCAAGACGTAGTTGTGCAGGGCGGTGCCCATGTCCAGCCCGTGCTGGCCCATGCCGATCGCCAGGCCGCCGACGATGTTGATCAGCAGGATCAGGATGCCGGCGATGGCGTCCCCGCGCACGAACTTGGAGGCACCGTCCATGGCGCCGTAGAAATCGGCCTCGCGGGTCACTTCCTCGCGCCGGCGGCGCGCCTCTTCCTGGTCGATCAGCCCGGAATTGAGATCGGCGTCGATCGCCATCTGCTTGCCCGGCATGGCATCCAGGGTGAAGCGGGCCGACACCTCGGAGACGCGCCCCGCCCCCTTGGTGACCACCACGAAGTTGATGATCACCAGGATCAGGAACACCACCAGGCCCACCGCATAGTTGCCGCCGATGACGAACTCGCCGAAGGCCTCGATCACCTTGCCCGCCGCGTCGCCGCCGTTGTGGCCCTCGAGCAGCACGACGCGCGTGGAGGCCACGTTCAGCGCCAGGCGCAGCAGCGTGGCCACCAGCAGCATCGAGGGAAAGAGCCCGAAGTCCAACGGACGCAGCGCATACACCACCAGCAGCAACACCACCAGGGAGAGCGCGATGTTGAAGGTGAAGAACAGGTCCAGGAGGAAGGGCGGCAGCGGCAGCACGATCATCGCCAGCAGCATCAGAATCACCGCCGGCGCGCCCAGGCCCTTCACGCCCACCTGTCTCACGTTTTGCAGAATCGCTTCCATTTTCTATTTCTCGACCACAGAGGACACAGAGGGCACAGAGATTTTCCTGGCGTTGGGAAACGGGCGTTCGAAGAAGACGGCGAGCCCGCCGGGATCGGCATATTCCCGGTCCGCTATGTTCTTTGTGCCCTCTGTGGTGAACCAATCAGTCATGGCGCATCTCCTCGGGCACCGGGAAGTCCTCCGGCGGGGGCGGCGGTTCGCCGCCCTCCTCGCGCGCGGCGCGGAGCTGGAACACATAGGCCAGCAGTTGCGCCACCGCCAGGAACAACTGCGCGGGGATGGGCTGGTCGATCTCGGTGTTGAAGTAGATGGCGCGCGCCAGCACCGGCGCCTCGATGCGCGGGATGCCGTGCTCGTCGGCGACGCGCCGGATGTTGGCCGCCACCAGGTCCTGGCCCTTGGCGATCACCAGCGGGGCGTTCATGGTGTCGGGGTCGTAGCGCAGCGCCACGGCATAGTGGGTGGGGTTGGTGACGATGACGTCCGCCTTGGGCACCTCCTGCATCATGCGCCGCTGCGCCATCTCGCGCTGAAGCTGGCGGATACGGCCCTTCACCTCGGGGCGACCCTCGGTCTGCTTGAGTTCGTCGCGCACCTCCTGCTGGGTCATCTTCAGCTCCTTGCGGTGCTGCCAGAGCTGGAAGGGCACGTCGATCACCGCCATCAGGATCATGGTGGCGCTGATCAGCAGCGCCGCCCAGCCCACCAGGCGCAGCCCGGCCACCAGGGCCGTTCCCACGTCCATCTCCGCAAGGCCCAGGATCTCGCTCTCGCGCGACCACAGCACCAGGCCGGTGACCAGCGCCACCAGGGAGAACTTGGCGAGCGACTTGCCCAGCTCCATCAGCCCCTTGACCCCGAAGATGCGCTTGAAGCCCTTGAGGGGATTGAGCTTGGAGAACTTGGGCTGCAGCGCCTCCATGCTCAGGTTGAAGCCGCCCAGGGCCACCGAGGCGGCGATCGCCACCAGGATCATCACCCCGAAGAAGGGCAACAGCATGAGCAGCGCCTCCTGGACGCCGGAGATCAGATGCGCCAGCAGCGCCTGGGGGTCGAAGATGTCGGCGCGGCGCAGCATCAGATGATCGCGGAACTGCGCCTCGAAGCCGCGCCCGAAATGGCCGCCCAGCAGCATCAGGGTCGCCACCCCCACCAGGGTCAGCGCCATGGTGTTCAGCTCGCGCGAGCGCGGCACCTGGCCCTTCTTCCGCGCATCCTGCAGGCGCTTGCTGGTGGGTTCCTGCGACTTCTCCTGGCCGTCTTCGTTCTCCGCCATGCCTCACCTCGTGTTCAGGATGTCGACGCCCAGCCCCAGGGCCTCGTCCACCAGCCGGTCGAAGCCCTGCATCACCTGCGGCAGGGTCACCCAGATCACCAGGAAGCCCGCCAACAGGGTGATGGGGAAACCGATGGCGAAGATGTTGAGCTGCGGGGCGGCGCGCGAGACCACCCCCATGCCGATGTTGATCAGCAGCAGGGCGACGATCACCGGCAGCGCCATCAGCACCCCGGCGGCGAACAGACGCGAGGACCAGGCCACCACGCCCCACAGGCCGGCGCGGCTCAGGCCGTCGACGGCCACCGGCAGCAGATGGAAGCTCTGCGCCACGCTGCCCAGCAGCAGCAGATGACCGTTGCCGAGCAGGAAGGCCAGCATCGCCAGGATCAGCCAGTACTGGGAGACCACCGGCACCTGCACCCCGTTGGTGGGATCCATCATGCTGGCGAAGCCCAGCCCCATGCTGTAGGCCATCACCTGGCCGCCGAACACCAGCGCCTGGAAGGCGAGCTGCAGCACGAAGCCCATCATGGCGCCGATGCCGATCTGCTGCAGCGCGATCATCACCCCCGCGGGTCCCCAGGGCTCCACCACCGGCGAGGCCGGGATCAGCGGCTGGATGGCGAGGGTGATCAGCACCGCCAGCAGCACCCGCCAGCGCACCGGCACCTGGCGCACGCTGAACACCGGGGCGGCCATCAGCGCCGCGCCCACGCGCACGAAGGGCCAGAAGAAGTCGGCCAGCCATTGCTGCAGTTGGGCGTCGCTGAAGTGCATCTCATGCCCTTCGATCGGCTAGCCGATCAGATAAGGTATGTTCTCGATCAGCCGCTCGGTGAAGCCGGTGATCTGGCGCAGCAGCCAGGGCCCGGTGGCCATCAGCACCACCGCCACCGCGATCAGCTTGGGCACGAAGCTGAGGGTCATCTCGTTGATCTGGGTGGCGGCCTGGAACATGGCGATGATCAGGCCCACCGCAAGGGAAACCAGCAGGATGGGAGCGGCCAGCAGCATGGTGACCTCCATCGCCTGCCGGCCGATGCTGACCACGGAATCGGCGTCCATCGTTCTCTCCTAGACGTAGAAACTGGTGGCCAGGGTGCCCATCACCATGGCCCAGCCGTCCACCAGCACGAACAGCATGATCTTGAACGGCAGCGAGATGATCAGCGGCGAGAGCATCATCATCCCCATCGACATCAGCACGCTGGCCACCACCAGGTCGATGATCAGAAAGGGGATGAACAGCAGGAAGCCGATCTGGAAGGCGGTCTTCAGCTCGCTGGTGGCGAAGGCGGGCATCAACAGGCTGAAGGGAACGTCGTCGCCGCCCTGCAGGTTCTTCACTCCGGCGATGCGCGCGAACAGCGCCAGATCGTCCTCGCGGGTCTGCGCCAGCATGAAGTCGCGCAGCGGGGCCTTGGCCTTCTCCAGGGCCTGGGTGGCGTCGATCTTCTCCGCCAGATAGGGCCCCAGGGACTGGTCGTACACCTTGTTGAACACCGGCGCCATGATGAAGAAGGTGAGGAACAGCGCGATGCCGATCAGCACCTGGTTGGAGGGCGTCTGGGCGGTGCCCAGGGCCTGGCGCAGGATGGAGAGCACGATCACGATGCGGGTGAAGGAGGTCATCAGCATCAGCGCCGCCGGCAGCAGCGACAGCGCCGTCATCAGCAGCAGCACCTGGATGCTGAGGGTGTAGGTCTGGCCGCCCTGCCCGTCCGGGGCCACGCTCAGGGCGTCGATGCCCGGTGCGGCCAGCGCCGCGGGCGCGATCAGCAGGGCCAGCAGCGGCAGCCACTTCATGCCGCGCCCTCCCCGCCGGCGGTCTGCGCCAGGGTCTCGGAGAAGGCCGACTGCGGCCCGCCGGGCAGCTCGCGCAGCAGACGCACATTGCCCTGGGCCACGCCCAGCAGCAGGCGCTGGCCCTCCACCTCCACGATCACCGCGCGCTCGCGCGGCCCCAGGGAGACGCCGCCGATCACCTGCACCCGGCCCTTGCCCACGCCGGGGGCGCCCATGAAGCGCTTCGCCAGCCAGGCCAGGCCGAGCAGCAGGGCCAGCACCAGCAGCAGACCGCCCGCGGTCTCCAGTAGCTGGGCGCCGCCCAGATCGGGCGGTGCGGCACGCGCGGGGGCCTCGGCGGCCAGGGCCTTGCCGGCGAACACCATCAGCAGGGGCAATGACAGGCGCATCTCAGTTCTTCAGGTTGCGCACCCGGTCGGCCGGGCTGACGATGTCGGTGAGGCGGATGCCGAATTTCTCGTTCACCACCACCACCTCGCCCTGGGCGATCAGGGTGCCGTTGACCAGCACGTCCATGGGCTCGCCGGCAAGCCGGTCCAGCTCCACCACCGAGCCCTGGTTGAGCTGCAGCAGGTTGCGGATGTTGATCCGGGTGCGCCCGATCTCCATGGAGATGGTGATGGGCACGTCCAGGATGGCGTCCAGCTTGATGTCGCCGCCGCAGCCCTCGGGCTGCAGCTCGTCGAAACTCGCGGCCTGCGCCTCATCGCCGGTGTCGCCCTGCTCCTCCAGGGCGGCGGCCCATTCGTCGGCCAGTGCCTGATCGTCCACGCCTTGGGTGGCGTCGGTCTGCGCTTCGTCGCTCATGATGCGGCTTCCTGTGTCAGTGCCCGGGGCTCGGGCGGGTTGTCTCGGTCTTCGGACGACTCATCCCCGTCCTCTTTGTTGCGCAGCAGGATCAGCTCGTGCAGGCCGACGGTGCGCGGCCGCTCGATCCATTCCTGCACCTTGATCGCGTAGTGATCGTTGTGCACGCCCAGCACGCCGCGGAACAGCGGCAGGCCCTCGGCCTCCACCTCCAGGCTCTCGGGGATGTCGATGGGAATGATGTCGCCGGCCTGCAGCTCGGACAGCTCGCGCACCGTCAGCTCCACCTGCGCCAGGGTGCTGTTGATCTCGATGCTGGCGTCGAGGATCTCCTCGCGCAGCGCCTTCTCCCAGCGCTCGTCGCGCTCGCCACGGTCGCTCTGCACGCCGGCGTCCAGCAGCTCGCGGATCGGCTCCAGCATCGAATAGGGCAGACAGATGTAGAAGTCGCCGCCGCCCGCCTCCAGGTCCACGTTGAAGGTGGTCACCACCACCACCTCGCTGGGGCTGACGATATTGGCGAACTGGGGATTGACCTCCGAGCCCTGGTACTCGAACTCCACGTCCAGCACCGGCTCCCAGGCCTGCTGCAGATCCTTGAAGGCGATCTCCAGCAGCATCTGCACCACACGCAGCTCGGTGGGGGTGAACTCGCGCCCCTCGATCTTGGTGTGGAAGCGGCCGCTGCCGCCGAAGAAACTGTCCACCGCGCTGAACACCAGCTTGGGGTCGAGCACGAACAGCGACTTACCGCGCAGCGGCGCCACCTTGACCATGTTCAGGCTGGTGGGCACGAACAGGCTGTGCACGAACTCGCCGAACTTGAGCATCTGCACCCCGGAGACCGAGATGTCGGAGCTGCGCCGCAGCATGTTGAACAGGCTGGTGCGGAAATAGCGGGCGAAGCGCTCGTTGATCATCTCCAGGGTCGGCAGCCGGCCGCGCACGATGCGGTCCTGGCTGGCGAAGTCGTAGGAGCGCGCCTCGTCCGGATCGAGCGGGACGTCGGTCTCGGTCTCGACATCGCCCCCGTCCACCCCGTGGAGGAGGGCGTCGATCTCGTCCTGTGAAAGCAGGTCGTCAGACATGGCGGCTCACTGCAGCACGAACTCGGTGAAATAGACGCCCTTGATCTTGCCGGGCTGGTCGAACTCCTCCAGCTTCTTCTGCAGCAGTTCCTGCACCGCCTGCTGCAGCTTCTCGCGGCCCTCGCGGGTGAGCAGCTCGGCCGCCTGCTGCGACTCGAACAGGTTGTTCAGGTGATGGCGCAGCATGGGGTCGTTCTCCTTGATGAAGTCGGCCACCGGCTGCTGCCGGGTAAAGACCGTGACCGAGATCTGGAGCATCTTCGCCGGTCCGCCGGGCGGCAGATTGACGATGAATTTCGGCTCCATGGGCAGGTAGACGGGCTCGCCTTCCTCGGGCGGCGCAGCCTGCTCCGTTTCCTCGGCCTTGGCGGCCTCCTCGCCCTCGGCCGCCTCCTCGTCGCCGCCCATCAACAGAAAAGCCGCAGCGCCGCCGCCGAGCAGCAGCACCGCCGCCGCGATGATGATGATCAGCTTCTTTTTGCCGCCGCCGGCCTTCTCTTCGCCTTCGATGTCTTTCTCGTCTTTCGCCATGATCCCCTTCCTTCTGGCCGCTTTCTGCGAGGGGAATTGCAATCGGCATGCCAACCGGAAACGGCGCACGAACCCGTCGTATTTCAATTACTTGCAATCAGGCGGCGGGCGGGCTGTCGGGAGTTTGACGGCGGACGGACGACCGGAGGGCGGAAAGCCGGCACCGGTTCGCCGTGCCCGGGCGGCGGCGTTTTCGGGCTACACTCGGCCAATGAACCGGAAACGCAGGGAAATCTCGCTGGTGCTGGGCAGCGGCGGCGCGCGCGGCCTGGCGCATATCGGGGTGATCCGCACCCTGGAACGGCACGGCTGGAAGATCAACGCCATCGCCGGCAGCTCCATGGGCGCGCTGATCGGCGGCTTCTATGCCGCCGGCAAGCTCGACGCCTACGCCGACTGGGTGCTGAACCTCACCGAGTTCAACGTGATGCGCTACCTGGACCTGAACTGGGGCGGCGCCGGGCTGCTCAAGGGTCAGGCCATCATGGACACCCTGCGCGAGTTCGTGGGCGAGCACCGCATCGAAGACCTGCCCATCCCTCTCACCATCGTCGCCACCGACCCGCGCACCCGGCGCGAGGTCTGGCTCAGCCGCGGCGACCTGTTCGACGCCATCCGCGCCTCCATCGCGGTGCCCATGGTGTTCACCCCGCATAGGGTGAACGGACGCGCCCTGCTCGACGGCGGCATCCTCAACCCGGTGCCCATCGCCCCGATCATGCACAACCGGGGCGACCTGATCGTCGCCGTGTCGCTCTCCGGCGCGCCGCGCGAACATCCGGCGCCGGTACCGCCGCTGCAACCGCCGCCCGGCGAGGCCTCCGGCTATCGCCAGCGCATCGACCAGTTTCTGGAGGAACTGCAGGAGCACCTGCGCCTGGACGAGCTGCAACAGCGCCTGGGGCTGGAGGAGCTGCAGGAACGACTCGGCCTGGACGCCCTGCAACAGCGTCTGGCTCGCCCGGAACGCTGGCGCAAGGCGCCCGAAGAATTGTCGATGCTGGATGCGGTACTGCTGTCGCTGGACGCCATGCAAGCGGCCATCGCGCGCAATATGCTGGCCGCCTATCCACCGGACCTGCTGATCGAGATCCCCATCAACACCTGCGCGGTGCACGAGTTCTACCGCGCCGCCGAGGTGATCCCGGCGGGCAGCTACTGGACCGAGCAGGCGCTGGCCGACTACCTGGCGGAGAACGGCGGCTGAGCCGCCTCGGCGCGGTTGGCCCGCAGCCCCTCGATCAGGGACTCCAGCGTCACCGGGCGGGAGAACAGATAGCCCTGGAGCTGGTCGCAGCCCTGGGCCCGCAGCCAGGCCGCCTGGCCCTCGCTCTCCACCCCCTCTGCAACCAGCAGCAGATCCAGCTCCCGCGCCACCGCGATCATCGCGGTCACCAGGGCCTTGTCGGCGGGATCGGCCTCTATGTCGCGCACGAAGGCGCGGTCGATCTTGAGGGTGGTCACCGGCAGCCGCTTGAGCGCCGCCAGGGAGGAGAAGCCGGTGCCGAAGTCGTCGATGGCCAGGCTCAGGCCGGCGTCGCGCAGCAGCTCCAGCTCCGCGAAGGGCTGAGCCATGATGCTCTCGGTCACCTCCAGCTCCAGGCAGCGCGGATCGGTGTCGGTCTCCTGCACCTGCTGCATCAGCCGCACCAGGAAATGCGGGTCGTGGAACTGGCGCACCGAGACATTGACCGCCACCTGGAAGTCCGGCACCACCGCCTGGATCCGCTCCAAATCGTCCAGGGCCTCGCGCAGCACATGATCGCCCAGCTCCACGATCAGCCCGGACTGCTCCGCCACCGGGATGAACTCGCCGGGCGACACCTCGCCCAGTTGCGGCGATCGCCAGCGCAGCAGCGCCTCGGCGCCCACCCAGCGGCCGCTGGCCGCCTCCACCTTCGGCTGGTAACGCAGCGACAGCTCGCCGCGCGCC
>CAZVIG010000033.1:3559-11252 GCA_964627395.1 uncultured Sedimenticola sp. | reverse complement strand
ACTGAACGCGGCGCCGGCCGCAAGCACACAGGCCGATCCATGCCAATCACCCGACTCCGTTCCCTGCTCCTCGCCCTCTGCCTGACCCTGGCGCTCGCCCTGCCGGCTCAGGCCCTGGACACCCGCCTGCCGGACCTGGGCAACAGCGCCGGCTCGCTGATGACGCCGGAGGCGGAACGGGAGCTGGGGCGCGCCTTCATGCGCAGCGTGCGCCGCGAACAGGCGGTGCTGGACGATCCCCTGGTCAACGACTACATCCAGCAGCTCGGCCAGCGCCTGGTGGACGCCAGCGAGGCGGCCGGCTCCCGCTTCCACTTCTTCGTCATCGACAATCCCGAGATCAATGCCTTCGCCGGCCCCGGCGGCTACATCGGCGTCTATACCGGGCTGATCGCCACCACCCGCAGCGAAAGCGAGCTGGCCGCGGTGCTGGCGCACGAGATCGCCCACGTCACCCAGAAGCACCTGCTGCGCGCCTGGGAGGCGGCGAGCAATCTCACCATTCCCAATGCCGCGGTATTGCTCGCCGCCATCGCCATCGGCGCGGTGGCGGGCAGCGATGCCGGCCTGGCCGCGGCCACCGCCGGTCAGGCGGCCATCATCCAGGAGCAGATCAACTTCACCCGCGCCAACGAGCAGGAGGCCGACCGCATCGGCATCGACATCCTGGCGCGCGCCGGCTTCGACGCCAACGCCATGCCCGCCTTCTTCTCGCGCATGGGCAAGGCCAACCGCGTCTATGCCACCAAGCTGCCGGAATTCCTGCTCACCCACCCGGTGACCACCTCGCGCATCGCCGACGCCCTGGGGCGCGCCGGCGACTACCCCTACCGGCAGCCACGCGACGGCTTCCGCTACCGGCTGCTGAAGGCGCGCTTGGCGCTGCGCGGCGAGACCGACCCCATGGAGCGCGCCCGCACCCTGGCGCGCCAGCTCGCCGACGGCCGCTACCGCGACCGGCTGGCCACCGAGTATCAGCGCGCCCTCGCCCTGGCGGAGGCCGGGCGCACCGCCGAGGCGGACCGCATCCTCGGGCGGCTGCTGAAGCAGCGCCCCGACACCCTGGATCTGGTAGTGGAGAAGGCGCGCAGCGAGGCCCGCCTGGGGCACCCGCAACAGGCGCTGAAGCGCCTGCGCGCGGCGCTACGACAGCACCCCGCCAGCCAGGCATTGAACCTGGTGTTCGCCGAGATCGCTGTCGGGACGGGACGACACCGCGAGGCCATGCAACAACTGAAACGCTACCTGGAATACGCCCCCGACGACGCCCTGGCCACCCGCCTGCTCGCGCGCGCCGCGGGAGAGGCCGGCGACACCCTCGATGCCCACCGCTACCAGGCCGAATACCACTACCTCGACGGCGACCTGGAAGAGGCCATCCTGCAGCTCGAGATCGCCCTGCGCACCCCGGACGTCGACTTCTACGACGCCAGCCGCATCGAATCGCGCCTGACCGAACTGCGGCGCGAACTCAAGGAACGAAAGGCGCGGGAATAATGCCGCGGCTGCCGCGTCGTTACTCTTTGAACCGCTGCGCAGGGTAGTTGAGCAGCGCATTAGTAAATGCGGATAAACCAACGCAAACCGCCCGATGCAAGGCAAGGGTTGCACCCGCGACACAAATCATTATGCTGGACAACTGCCCGGCCATTGCGCCAGCACACAACGACTAGAAACGGCAGAACTACAACAGGGCGCCGCCCGGCTGCTCCGGCTCCGGCCAGACGCCATGCCACTGACCAACCCAGACGATTCACCCCCAAGCGAGCACAGGAGGAAATGCGATGCGGACCACCGCAAGAAACGCAACCATCGCTCTTTCACTGGCGGCACTGTTCAGCGGTGCCAGCCTGATCCCGCAGGCGGCCTCGGCGGCCTCCAATACCGACATGGTGGCCAAGGGCAAGGAGATCGCCTTCAACCGCAAGAAGGGCAACTGCCTGGCCTGCCACATGATCCCCGGCGGCGAACTGCCCGGCAACATCGGTCCGCCCCTGGTGGCCATGAAGGCCCGCTTCCCGGATCGCCAGAAGCTGTTCGACCAGATCTACGACGCGACCAAGCGCAACCCGCTTACGCGCATGCCGCCCTTCGGCAAGCACAAGATCATCTCGAACGCGGAAATCGATGCCATCATCGACTTCCTCTACACCCTCTGACCCCGGTCGGAAGACCGTCATCATTCGTCCCAGGAGAGTACGCAAGATGAATACCGATATGAAACGCCGAGTCTTCCTGAAAGGCTCCCTCGCCGCCGGCACCGTGGGCATGGCCGTCACCGCGGGCCTGCTGACCCCGCAGGCGGTGCTGGCCGCCTGGCCGGAGAAGGCCTTCCACGCCAAGAAGGCCGACGAGGCCTTGTCCGCCGCCTTCGGCACGGGCCAGACCGAGGCCACCGACAAGATAAAGATCAAGGCACCGGACATCGCCGAGAACGGCGCCGTGGTGCCGGTGACCGTGACCACCGACATCCCGGGCGTGGAGAGCATCGCCATCATGGCCTCCGCCAACAACTCGCCCCTGGTGGCCCTGTTCAACCTGGGCAAGACCACCAAGGCCGACATCTCCACCCGCATCAAGATGGGCAAGACCGGTGACGTGGTCGCCGTGGTCAAGGCCGGCGGCAAGCTGTATGCCAACCGCAAGGGCGTGAAGGTCACCATCGGCGGCTGCGGCGGCTGATTGCTGCACTTCATCCGCAACGGCTCAACATTTTCGAGGTAACAAGCAATGGCAAAGAGTTCCATCAAGATTCGTGCAAAGGTGAAGGACGGCATCACCACCGTGAAGTGCCTGATCAATCACCCCATGGAAACCGGCTTCCGCAAGAACAAGAAGACCGGCAAACTGATCCCCGCCCACTTCATCACCGACGTGGTGGCCAAGCACAAGGACGCCGAGGTGCTGACCGCCAACTGGAGCGGCGGCGTCTCCAAGAACCCCTACCTGGCGTTCAAGTTCAGCGGCGGCGAGAAGGGCGACCCGGTCACCATCAGCTGGACCGACAACAAGGGCAACAGCGATTCCAAGACCGCCAAGATCAAGTAAGGGGCCCGGTCCCGCATGCCCAAGCGGGCATGTCCAGTCCACTCTGGGAGGAGATTCAAACCCATGAAAATGACCAAGCTCGCGATTGCCGCCGTCTGCGCCCTGGTGGCCGGCGGCGCCGTCGCCGACAAGTACCCCGGCAAGCTGGCCACCGAGACCACGCCGGACGAGGACCTCAAGACCTACCGCGACTACTTCTTCAAGCGTTTCCCGGGCGTGTCCCTGCAGGAGTTCGCCAATGGCGTGTATGCAATCGACAAGGTGTCCCGTGACAGCTGGGAGGCGATCGAGGAGTTCCCGCCCTACGAGCCGATGATCGAGGAAGGCGAGGAGATGTGGAACACCCCCTTCGCCAACGGCAAGACCTATGGCTCGTGCTTCAACGACGATCCGGCCCAGCGCAAGCACTACCCGCGCTGGGACGACGAGCGCAAGATGGTGGTCACCCTGCCGTTGGCCATCAACGAGTGCCGCACCAAGAACGGTGAGAAACCGCTGAAGTACGCCAAGGGCCCCATCACCCGCATCCTGGCCTACATGGGCTATGAGTCGCGCGGTCAGAAGACCGATGTCAAGATCCCCAACAAGGATGCCCTGGCGGCCTACAACAAGGGCAAAAGCATCTACTTCGCTCGTCGTGGCCAGCTCAACTTCAGCTGCGCCTCCTGCCACGTCCAGTCGGCCGGCCAGAAGGTGCGTGCCGACATCCTCAGCCCCGCCCTGGGACAGACCACCGGCTGGCCGGTGTACCGTTCCAAGTGGGGCGAGCTGGGCACCCTGCACCGTCGCTTCAAGGGCTGCATGAAGCAGATGCGGGCCAAGCCCTATAAGCCCCAGGGCGAGGAGTTCCGTGACCTGGAATACTTCCTTACCCATATGAGCAACGGTATCGAGTTCAACGGTCCCTCCGCTCGTAAGTGAGGCGACCGCCTCGCAGCAAAAAGCCCGGCCTCGGCCGGGCTTTTTCGTGTGCGGAGTTCGGTCAGATGGCGATGGCGCTCTCCTCGTCCACCTTCTCCTTGCCCGCTTCTTCGTCCAGGGCGGCCAGTTCCTCCTCGTCGAACAGATCGCCCAGATCGTCGGCCAGGGGGTCGTCCGCCAGCAGCTCGTCGATCGCCTCCGGCGCCACCGGTTCCTCGATCGAAGAGGCCTCCGCCGGGGGCTCGGCCGGCGCGGCGTCCGCGACATCCGCATCCGTGGCGCCCTCCGGTTCTTCGGGTACGGCGACAGGCTCGCTCTCTCCGGCACCGATGTCCAGCATCGCCTCGTCCAGCTCCACCGGCGCACGCGCAGGGGCGGCCTCCGGTGCGGTCTCGTCCGCCTCGGATGCAGGCTCCGATGCCGCGGCGGCGACGGCCTCCGGGGCTGTTTCATCCGCCACCTCGGGCTCGGACGGTTCGCCCTCGGGTCCTGCGGTCGCCGGCCCGCCGGCCTCTGCCGGGGCCTCGGCCTCCGGTGCTGCAGCGGCATCCGCCGGCCCCCCGCCGGCGAACATGCTGGAATATTCGTTGAGCATCCGGCTCATGGTCTCCATGGTGACGCTCAGCTCCTCGGACAGGCGCTGGTTCTCGCGCCGCAGGGCCTCCAGCTCCTCCGCATCGCCCGCGCCGCCGTCGGCGGGCGCCGCCGCGCCATTGCCCTTCAGCGCCAGGTAGGGCGCCACCGCGGCCTCCAGCGCCAGATGGAACTGGGCCGCCGCGCCGACGTCGCGTCGGCCATAGATGGCGGCGAAGCGCTGCAGCAAACTCAGCTCCTCACGCAGGATGCCCACCCGGGCCTGATCCAGCGCCGTCCCCTGCAGCCCCATGTGTTCGGCGAGAAAGCCCTGGATGGTGGCCTCGCGCGCCTGGCGGCCGTCGCGCACCGCCTTCACCAGTTGCGCCACCGCGGCCCGGTCGCGCCGTGCCGCGGCGCTGTGCCGCCACCAATAGATCGTCAGCAGCACCAGCAGAAGCAGCAGCACCTCGCCGCCGCCGATCGCCGCCCAGAGCAGGATGTCCTTCATGCCGCCTCTCCCTTCTCGACCGCCTCCGTCGGGTCGTCGTCTCCGGCATCGCCGGTCGTCTCGTCGCCCTCATCGACGGAATCCGCCTCCGCCAGTTCGCCCTCCACCGCCTCGATCTCGTCCTCGAGGCCGGGCAGCTCGTCGCTGCGGCGGCGCCGCAGCCACCACCAGACCCCCAGCCCGCCACCGATCAGCAGCAGATTGCCCAGCCCCAGCACCAGGGCGGGCATCAGCCAGCCGTCCTCCTCAGGCTCCGGTGCCGGTTCCTCCTTGGTCTCCGGCGCCTTCGCCCCGGGCTTTGCGGCAGGTGCCTTGGGCGCGGCATCGGCCGGCGCCTCCGCGGGAGACGCAGCGGGCGCCGGCGGCGGCTGCACGCCGGGCGGATACACAGGACCATAGCGGCGCTTGAGCAGATGCCCCAGGCGGGTCTTGCCCTCCACCTCCAGATAGACCGGGGCAGCGGGATCCGCCAAGGGCCAACCCTCGCCTTCCCGCTTCAGGGGCTTTTCTCCGTCCTTGCCCTGCCAGAGCTTCAGTTGCGGCGTGTCCGCCATCACCGCGCTGTTCACCTCCACCAGGGCCCGGGCCTGGTCGCCCTCGCCTTCGACGCGCAGGCTGGCCGGCTCGTGTACCGCCAGGCGGTAGCGCTTCTCGCGCATGAAGGTGGGGCTGTCCACGCTGAACAGCAGTTCCACCTCGTCGAAGGGACGGTCCTCGCGGTAGCGCACCGCATACCGGCCGTCGCCGGCCTTGCTGTCGCCGTCGCGACCCTCGTCGTTCAGCCCCAGGGGATCGCTGCCGGCACCGGTGATGGCGTCGGCACGCACGTCCAGCAGGCGCAGGAAGGCCTTGCGGTCCACCACCTTGCCCTTGTTGGAGAGATGCGCCGACAGCAACAGCGGCTCGCCCACCGCCAGATGCGCCGGCACCTCCGAAGTCCGCAGCTTGAGGTCGGTGACGATCATCACCCGGTTGTCCGGGTCCAGATCCGCCTGTAGGGTCCATTGGCCCTTGGCGGGCGAGCTGATGGTGATCAGGTCGTAGCCCTGGTCGCGGTACCAGGCCACGCCCGCCACCAGATCGCTGTCCTTGTAGCGCTCGCCGCCGGGCGCCACCAGCACCGGCGCGGGCGAGCCGGGCTTGCGGAACAGCAGGATGGTGGCCTCACGCACGCTGGCATCCACTGTGAAGTGGTTGCCCTTGAGCGGTACGCCCTCCGGCCTGCCCACCTGTTCGAACACCTTGAGAAACACGCGGCTGAGTTGATCGGCACTGTCCACCTGCTGGTACCAGCCGCCGGTCTCGGCGGAGAGGCGTTTCATCAGGTCGTGGTCGGCGCGCTCGGAGAGGGCGATGGTGTGCACCTCGATGCCTTTGCGCTTCAGCTCCGGCAGCAGTTCGTCCAGGATCCGGCGGCGCGAGGCGGCACTTTCGCCAGCCTTTTTCGAGACGTCCACCATGCCGTCGGTGAGCAGCACCAGGTGGCGCTCCTGACCCGCGGCCTCGCCCCGGATGTCGCGGGTGGCATCGCGCAGCACCCGCTCGATGTCGGTGAACATGCCCGGCGAGCGGATCTGCCGCGACAGCGCCAGGGCCTTCTTCTTCCAGGCCTTGTTCACCTGCCCCACCGGCACCAAAGGGTTGCTCCAGCGCGCGAAGGTCCAGACCCCGGCACGGGTATCCGGCTGCAGCAGCCCCACCAGCATGCGCAGCGCCGGGCGGCGCAGATTCTGGGGGTCGTTGCTGCGCATGCTGCCGGAGATGTCGATCAGCACCCGCACGTCGCGCTTCGCGGGCGCACCCAGGGCGATCCCGCTCAGCAGCAGGCACAGGCCCGCCATCCATACGCTTTTCCACCTGACGATCACTGGCTTTCTCCCACGGGCGATCTCACCCCTGTCGCTGGCTCTCAGGGGGACTAGCGGCGCGGGAAGCCCGATCTTTAACCAGACCATGGAAAATCCCCCGGCCCTGCCGGGAACGGCGAAAGGTCGACTTGGATATGCCCGGGAGCGCCGGCGTCCCGCCGGCCCGGCCGCCAGGATGGCGGCGCTCCCGGATCCGGCCGTTGCGGATTATCGGAAGGTGGTCAGAACGACGATCTGGGCACAAGGGGGAAGCCCCGGCTTTGCCGGAGCATGCTTATTCCGATGGCCTGGCCGCGTAGGGATTGTCCTGGCCGGGGCAGACCGGAAGGAAGCGGCGATAGGCCCACTGGTACTGGGCCGGAGCGGAGGCGATGCAGCGCTCCACCGCCTGGTTGAGGGCGGTCGCGGCGCGCTGCGGATCGGGATCGGCGATGGCCTCGTCGGCGCGGAAATGGCGCATCCGGTAGCGACCGTCGGGCTGGCGCTCGGCCCAGACGAACAGCACCGGCGAACGATGACGCGCCGCCAGCCGCCCGAGCAGCACCATGGTGGCGCAGTCGCGCCCGAAGAAGGGCGCCACCGCGGCCGCGGCACCGGCCGACTTGGGCACCTGGTCAGGCAGGATGGCCACCACCTCGCCCGCCTTCAGGGCCTGGTGCAGCGCCTTGATCCCCTGGCGGCTGGTGGGCACCATGCGGATGCGCGCCACGCTGCGCCCCTGGTTCATCAGCGGCTCCAGAAAAGGCTGGCGCGCATCCGCATGGTGCCCACC
>CAZVIG010000033.1:0-3549 GCA_964627395.1 uncultured Sedimenticola sp. | reverse complement strand
ATACAGACCGGTGATGGGCAGCGAGCGGTCGATGCCGCTGGAGACCATCTCCCAGTTGCCGTGGTGCGGCATCGCCAGGATCAGACCGCGCCCCTCCGCCACCAGGTCGCGCATCGCCTGCGGCAGACCGGCGGGATCCACCCGCGCGGACAGGTCCTCGCGCGAGAGCCAGATGCGCGGCATCTCGCACAGGGTGATGGCGGACTGGACCAGCGCATCGCGCGCCAGGCGCTCGCGCTCCGCCGGGGGCATCTGCCGATAGGCGATGGCGAGATTGGCACGCACGTTGCGCGCCTCGCGGCCGTCCAGGCGGTATGCCAGCCGCCCCAGCCCGCTCCCCAGCGCACGCAGCGCGCCCCAGGGCAGCATCGCCAGGCCGCGCAGCGTCCCCCGGGCCAGCCGGGCCTTCATTGAATTTTGCGATTCTCGAGCCACGACAGGGCCGTGCAATTCATCTATAACTGAAGCTGAGTCATACGCCACGAGGAACCGCCGCGATGAGCGATCCCAGCGAACCGAAGGCCCTCTCGCCGAAACAGGCCTGGGAGCTGATGCAGCAGGACAGCCGCGCCCTGCTGGTGGATATCCGCTCCACCATGGAATACCTGTTCGTGGGGCACCCCAAGGGAGCGGTCCACATCCCCTGGATCGACGAACCGGACTGGGAGGTCAACCCGAATTTCGTGGCCGAGATCCGCAAGCTGCTGCTCGGTGGCGTGGTGTGCGCCAATGATAGCGGCTGCGCGCCCGTGATTCTCATCTGTCGCAGCGGCAAGCGCTCGCTGGAGGCCGGCAAGGCGCTGATCGCCGCCGGCGTGAAGAACGTGATGCACGTGGACGAGGGCTTCGAGGGCGACCTGGACGAGGAACACCACCGCAGCACCCTGGGCGGCTGGCGCTTCCACGGCCTGCCCTGGGAGCAGTGCTGAGCCCTACCGAGTGCTGCCATGTCCCACGAGGTACTTCTGTGCGGCGACCCGCTGGCCGCGCCCCTGGAATCTCTGCTCGCCACCTATGGCCTGAACCTGATCCGGGTGCCCGAGGGCGAACCCATCCCCGGCAGCTTCTGGGGCGAGCCGGAGGCCGGGCTGGTGGGCGACCGGCTCTACGTCCGCCCCGACACCCCACTGCATTCCGCGCTGCACGAGGCCTGTCACTGGATCTGCATGGACCCGCAGCGGCGCGCCGCCCTGCACACCGACGCCGGCGGCGACGTGGCCGAGGAGAACGCCGTCTGCTACCTCCAGATCCTGCTCGCGGACGCCTTCCCCGGCGTGGGCCGGACGCGCATGCAGGCGGACATGGACGCCTGGGGCTACAGCTTCCGCCTTGGCTCGGCGCGCGCCTGGTTCGAGGAAGACGCGGAGGACGCCCTGGAATGGCTTTTGCGACACCAGATCGTGGATAATGCCGCTCGCCCCACCGGCCAGGTGCGGCAACAACCGAAGAACAGCCAAGGGACCCCGTCATGATCAGGAAGTGCCTCTTTCCCGCCGCCGGCTACGGCACGCGGTTTCTTCCCGCCACCAAGGCCATGCCCAAGGAGGTGATGCCGATCGTCAACAAACCGCTCATCCAGTACGGCGTCGAGGAGGCGCTGGAGGCGGGGATGAACGACATCGCCATCGTCACCGGCCGCGGCAAGCGCGCGCTGGAGGACCACTTCGACGTGAGCTACGAGCTGGAGCACCAGATCAGCGGCACCGACAAGGAGAACCACCTGAGCGACATCCGCCGCCTGATGGAGGAGTGCACCTTCTCCTACACCCGGCAGAAGGAGATGAAGGGGCTGGGCCACGCCATCCTCACCGGCGAGCCGTTGATCGGGCGCGAGCCCTTCGGCGTCATCCTGGCGGACGACCTGTGCGACGGAGAAAACGACGGGGTGATGAAGCAGATGGCGCGCGTGTACGCCAAGTACCGCTGCAGCGTGGTCGCCATTGAGGAGGTGCCCCACGACCAAATCGACAAGTACGGGGTGATCGCCGGCTCCGAGATCGAGGACGGCCTGTTCATGGTCTCCGACATGGTGGAGAAGCCCGCGCCCGAAGAGGCACCTTCCAACCTGGCCATCATCGGCCGCTACATCCTCACCCCGGACATCTTCGACATCCTGCGCGAGACCCCGCCCGGCCGCGGCGGGGAGATCCAGATCACCGACGCCCTGCTCACCCAGGCGCAGCGCAACATGGTGCTGGCCTACCGCTTCAAAGGACGGCGTTTCGACTGCGGCAGCATCGACGGTTTCGTCGAGGCCACCAACCACTACTACCGGCGCATGAACGGCGGCTGACCCCGCCGCTCAGGCCCGCAACAGACGCCGGAAGGCAGCGGCCTTGTCGTCCGCCTCGCGGAACTCCGCCTCGGCGCGGGAGTCGGCCACGATGCCACCGCCCGCCCAGTAACGCAGCCGCTCCCCCTCGCGCACCAGGGTGCGGATGGCGATGCTGCTCTCCAGGGCTCCGTCGTACCCCAGCCGGAAGAGACTGCCGCAATAGGCCTCGCGGCTCACCGGCTCCAGCTCGTCGATCACCTGCATCGCCCGGTGCTTGGGCGCCCCGGTGATGGAGCCGCCGGGGAAGCAGGCCTGCAACAGGTCCACCGCATCCCGTCCCTCGGCCAGCTCGCCGGTGACGGTGCTCACCAGATGGTGCACGGTGGCGAAGGACTCCACCGCGAACAGCTCCGGCACCGCGATGCTGCCGGGGGCGCACACCCGCCCCAGGTCGTTGCGCAGCAGGTCCACGATCATCAGATTCTCGGCCTGGTCCTTTTCGCTGGCCGCCAATGCCGCGCGCAGACGCCGGTCCTGCTGCGGGTCGTCGGCCCGCGGTCGGGTGCCCTTGATGGGGCGGGTCGCCACCCGGCGCTCCTGCAGCGAGAGAAACTGCTCCGGCGAGTTGCTCAGCAACTGGAAATCGCCGTGATCGAGAAAGGCGCCCCAAGGGGCGGGGCTGAGCGCCCGCAGCCGCCGGTAAAGCGACCAGGCGGGCTCGGACGAGCGCGCCTCCAGGCAGCGGGTGAGATTGACCTGGTAGATGTCCCCCTCCCGCAGATAATGGTGGATGCGTGCGAAGGCCTCGCGGTAGGCCGGCCAGGGCAGGCTGTCGCCAAGGATCTCCCCGAACCCAGCGGGCGTCGGCTCGGCCGGCGCGGCGGGCCGGTCGAAGCGCCGGCAAAGCCCCTCCCAGGCGGCCTCTGTCCGCGTCGCCTCGCCCTGCCCCGCCAACCAGGCGGCGCGCTGTCGGTGATCCACCACCAGGGCCCAGTCGTAGCGCCCGAAGGCCGCCGGCGGCAGGCTATGGGGATGGGCGGTCGGCAGCCCCTGCCAGGCACGGCCCAACTCATAGCCCAGATAACCGATGACGCCGCCGGCGAAGGGCAGCCCGGGCGGAGGCGCCGTCCCGGCGCCCATCCAGTCGCGCAGCGTCGCGGCCACCGCTCCCGCCTCGCCGGGAGCGAAACGCTGAAACTCGACGGGCGCTGCGGCCAGGATGTCGATACCGCTGCCGCCGCTGTCCAGCCACACCGGCTGCGGCAGCGGTATCG
>CAZVIG010000032.1:10119-11315 GCA_964627395.1 uncultured Sedimenticola sp. | reverse complement strand
GGTGACCACCACCTCCCCCACCTCGCCCGGCGGCAGCGGCCGGCCGTCCTCGCCCACGATCTCCACGATGATGTCCTCGGCGGTGATGTGCATACCCCCTTCCGGGCACTGGTGGGCGATGAATCCCGCGTCCCGCCCGCCATAGCCGTTGGCCACCGGGCAGCCGAACACCCGCTCGATGGTCTCGCGCTGGTCGTCGTAGAGCCGTTCCGAGGTGACGAAGGCGACCGCGATTCCCAGATCGTCCATCCGCTGTCCGCCTTCTTCTGCATGCCGGGCGATGCGGCTCAGGGAGGAGGGATAGCCGAACAGCATGCGCGGCCGGAAATCACGGATCTGTCGCACGAAGGCATCCAGATTGGCCGGAGACATCTCGAACGCCGGGATCAGTCGGGTACGCAGCAGGCGGTCGCGCAGCTCCCGCACCCGGTCCTGGGCACCCAGCTCCACCGGCGAGCCCCAGACCACGATCTCGCGGTCGCCGATGTCCACGTCCCACCAGCGGGTGGCACGCCACTTGGCCGCCACGTCGTGGCTGACCCGCTCCTTGCCGATGTAGAAGATCAGCGGCTTGCCGGTGGACCCGCCGGTGTTGAAGCGGCTCAGCCCACGCGCGTCCTCCGCCTTCAGCGCCTCGATGTGCTCGCTGATCAGGGCCTTGGTGAGGAAGGGCAGCGTCGCCAGCTCGGAGACGTCCTCCCAGCGCTCGAAGGACACATCGGCAAGCCGCTCGCGGTAGTAGGGCACCCGCTCACGCGCATGTTGCAGCAACGCCTTGAGCCGCCGCAACTGCAGGGCACGCAACGCATCCGGCGACCACCATTGACTTTCTTCCAGCTCGCGGCGCACGCGCACGCTGTCGTGCCCCTTCAGGGCCTCGTGCAGCGGAAACAGAACCCGCGATGCCAGCCAGGTGTAGGGACTCATGGATGCACCCGCCTTCCGTTCACCGCCTCACGGTACACCTGACCCCACTGGCCGGCGACCACCGGCCAGGTGAACCTCTCGACCAGGCGACGCCCCTCCCCGCACAACCGCCCCCGAAGGTCCTCGTCGTCCAGCAGGTGCAATGCGGCCTCCGCCATGCGCGCCGGTTCGCCCGGCGGCACCAGCAGCGCCTGGACCCCGTCCTCCACCCGATAGGGGATGCCGCCGACCTCGGTGGAGACCACCGGCACGCCGCTGGCCATGGCCTC
>CAZVIG010000032.1:0-10109 GCA_964627395.1 uncultured Sedimenticola sp. | reverse complement strand
CGTCTGTCCCACGAGGCGATGGCCGGTGAAGCGTACCGCCTCCTCCAGCCCCAGCTCGCGGCAGCGGCGTTCCAGGGGCTCACGCTGGTCGCCCTCCCCTGCCACGCTGAGCATCGCCTGGGGATGGCGTTCGCGTATCAGCGCAAAGGCCTCGATCGCCGTCTGCACGTCGTAGATGGCCTCCAGGTTGCGCGTGACGATGCAATGGGGACGTCCCGGCACCGTGGCGGACGTCTCGCCGTCACCGGAGAAACGCGACAAATCGATGATGTTGGGAACCACCCTGACCTCCATGCCCCAGCGCCCGAAGACTTCCCTGAGAAACCCCGATGGTACCACCACCGCGGAGCAACGCCGCAGCGAGAGACGCCCCCTGGGCATGGCCTTCTCGAAGAAGGCCGCCGCTTCCCCGCCCCGGTAGTTGACCACTACCGGCACCCCACGCAGCGAGGCAATCCAGATCGCGGGCGCAGCGAACAGGTCCCAGGACCAACCGGAATTGGCCATCACATGGAATACCGTTCCCTTTGCGGCGGCCCGCCACAGCGTCCACAAGTAGGGAATCAACCGGAACAGGGCGCGCAGACCGCGTAATCGCCCCACCCAGGCGGGGCGATAAGGGGCGTTGGTCTGCACGAAGTCCACCGCCACGCCCTCGCCCTCCAGCAGACGTATCAACTGCGCCGTCTGGGTCGCCATGCCGCCCGAGGGCGGCGGCGCCGGTCCCACCAGCACGATCCGCCACCCCGCCGGAAGCCCGAGCGCATTGTCCCCATTCTGCCCCTGTCCGCTCATTCCCTGCCGTGCGTCCCTGTGCCGCTTCTGGTTATCGTCATGCCCGACCAGCCCATACCCCATCGGCGGCCGGTGTAAAATGGTTCCGAATCCAGGGAAAGGCCCCGTATCCGGCATGATTATTTTGCACTCCCCCAGCGGCAAAAGCGAACCATCACCCCCTGTGCCCATCCGGTCGCCGGGTGCATGACGGCCTCTCCCGAGCCACGGCTGCAGGTGCTGGAAGGCGAAGCCGCCACCGGCTGGCTGGAGCAGCCGGCCAACCGCGCCGCCTGGCAGAAACTGTATGCGGACTGCCCCTGGCGCACCCCGACGCTTTCACCCACCTTCGTCGAGTGCTGGCTGCGCCATTACCGCGATCGCTGGAACCCCCTTCTGATCACGGAACGGAACGCCGCCGGCGAACTGGTGGCGCTGATGCCGCTCGCCCACAACCGGCACCTGATCACCGGCGCGGGGGCCCACCAGGCCGAGTATCAGGGCTGGCTGGCCACTGGCGCAGCTCACGATTTCGCTACCCGTGCCCTGCAGACGCTGCGCGCCCGATGGCCCGCTCACCGCTTGCGCCTGCGTTATCTGCCTCCCGGCATTCCCGTCGAAGGATTCGAAAAGGCGCTTTCCGCGCTGCGACTCACCGCGCGCCGCCGCCCCCTGATGCGACTGGAAGCGTCTCGGATCCAGGCCGCCTTGCGCAAGAAAGGCAACCGCAGCCGCCTCAACCGCCTCAAACGCCTCGGCGAGCCGCAACTGCAGCAGCTTCGAGATACCGCCGAACTGGAGGCGGTGCTGCCGCAGATCGCTGCCTTCTACGACCTGCGCCAGGGTGGTCTGCATGGAGACTGGCCCTTTGCAGACGACCCCGCCAAGGCGCCCTTCCTCCTGGCGCTGGCCGAGACGACCCCATCGCCCCTGCATGTCAGCCTGCTGACCCTGGACGGCGAACCAGTCAGCGCCATCCTGGGTATCGTCGACGAAGCGGTGTTCTCCCTGGCGATCACCGCCCAGTCGCCGCGCCACGCGGCCCTCTCCCCCGGCAAACTGCACCTCTACCTGTTGGCGGAACGACTGCTGGAACAAGGCCTTTCACAGTTGGACCTGACGCCGGGTGACGACCCCTGGAAGGAACGCTTCGCGGATCGGCACGAGACGGTCTGGGAGCTGGAGCATCTCCCGGGCATGGCCGGATGGCTGGATGTGCGCCTGCGGCAACCACTGGAACAGGCGGCACGGCGGGCGTTGACGGCCATCGGCCTGCCGCCCGCACGTATCCGGGCATGGCTGCCCGCCAGAGAGACCAACCCATCCCCCCGCCTGTACCGGCTGCGTCTGCCCCCGACCGACAACACCGTTGGGGGCATCATGGTACGACTGGGCGAGGAGGCGGACCTGCTCACCTATCGTCCTTCGGACGACCAGGCCCTCTCGCGCCAAGCCTTCGCCCGCGATGCGTGGCAGCGCCTGGCGCGGGGCGAAATCCCTTGGGTGGCTGTGGAAGACGGCCGCCTGCGCGCCTGTGTCTGGCTGGCACGACAGCCCCCTTTCTTCGCGCCGGCGAGCGACAAACCCCTGTCCTCCGAAGGAATCGGCACCCTGCTCGCACACAGTGCCTGGACCCCGGATGCGCCCCACTACACATGCGCGCTCATTCATCGGATACTTGGCGACCTGGGGAAGGACAGGGAAGTGGGATCCATCTACATGGCCACCATCGACGACAGCGCACTCACCGCCCTGCCGGCCATCGAACCGGTCGGCGCCCTGCTGCCCGGCGGACGCAGCCAACGATGAACGCGCTGAAGTGCCAGTGCTACCGCAGCGCACGCGCCCTCGGCCTGTTCCGGCTGACCCGCCGCCTGGTGCGTGGGCGCCTGCTGATCCTCTGTTATCACGGCTTCGAACTGGAGGACGAGGCGGACTTCCGCCCCCAGCTGTTCATGCGCACGGCGCTGTTTCGTGAACGCCTCGAGACCATCCGGCGCCACGGCTTCCCGGTATTGCCGCTGGACGAGGCGCTGCGCCGTCTGGACGACGGCAGCCTCCCGCCCAACAGCGTCTGCATCACCATCGACGACGGTTCCTATAGCGTGCTCACCGAGGCGGCCCCGCTGCTCAAGCAGTACGACATGCCCGCCACCCTCTACATGACCACCTATTACACCGAACAGCAGGTGCCCATCTTCCGCCTTGCGGTGCAGTACCTGTTCTGGAAGACCGAACGCAGCCACCTCAGCCTGCCCGAACTGGGCGACCGCCCGGTGGCGCTCGACGATCCCCAGGCGCGCGAAAGCGCCCAATGGCGACTCATCGAATGGGGCGAATCCCTCGACAGAGAAGCGGAACGCCAGGCCCTGTGCCACCAGCTGGGCGAGGCGCTGGGGGTGGACTACGAGGCGATCGCCCGCTCGCGCAGGCTCAACCAGCTCAACCTCGACGAGGTAGCGCAACTGCGCGACTACGGCATCGACGTCCAGCTCCACACCCATCGCCACCGCCTGCCGCTGGACAATGCCGTTGCCTGCCGGGAGGAGATCCGACGCAACCGGGCCTCCTTGGAACCGGTGGTCGGCGGGCCACTGCGCCACTTCTGCTATCCCAGCGGCATCTGGCATCAAAGCCACTGGCCCTGTCTGGAACAGGAGGGGATGGTCAGCGCCACCACCAGCGTCACCGGCATGAACACCCGCAGCACCCCCCGCTACCGCCTGTTCCGCATCCTGGACAAGAACACCCTTCCCGCCATCGAGTTCGAGGCGGAACTGTTCGGATTCTCCGAGATTGTCCGTACAATGACCGGCAAACGGTGGCTGGCGGACCGCCAGCGGGGGCAGGTGCCGGACCCCCGGCTGCATGACTGACCAATCCGCCCGATGCCTGGAAGGACGACATCGCCACAGGAAACCATATCCATGAAAGAAACCGCCGTCACCGACACCGGCCGCCTGGACACGCAGCTGAGCGACCATTCTCGCGCCGGCCTGGCACGTCCCCTGACATTGCTCGCCGGCTGCCTGCTGGCCTTTTACATCGCCTTCTCCAACACCTTCCAGGAACTGTGGACCTACTGGATCGAGGGCTACAACTGGCAGTTCCTGATTCCCCTCGCCTTCCTGTTCATGCTGCGGGAGCGCCGCGACATCTTGACCACCCTGGATTACCGCCCGGCAGTCGTTCCGGGCGCCGTGCTGCTGGCAGGAGCCTGCATCGTACTGGTGGCCGGCGAGGTGAGCAGCACCCACACCCTGCGCGAGATCGCCCTGATCCTGGCAATCTTCGGCATGGTGCTGCTGCTGTTCGGGTTTCAGACGGTACGCCGGCTGTTCTGGCCCCTGGCCTACCTGATACTGATGACTGCCATCCCCACCGAACTGCTCAGCACCTTGCGCGCCCCGCTGAAGCTGCTCTCGGCCACCATGGCCGGCGATGCCCTGCAGGCGATCGGCCTGGCGGTGTATCGCGAGGGTACTTTTCTCTATCTGCCCCATATCACCCTGGAGGTGGCCGACTCGTGCAGCGGCCTCAACCAGCTCACCTCCGCCATCGCCCTGGGCATCCCCATCGCCTACATCATGTTCGACAAGCTGTGGAAGCGGGTCTTCATCATCGCCCTCTCCGCCCTGGCAGCGGTGGTGATGAACTGGGTGCGGGTATTCCTGATCGGCATCTGGCACTACAACTCCGCCAAGGAGAGCGTTCACGGACCCTATGGCATCTACGAACTGCCTTTCATCTTTTTGATTGGGATCGGGATCATCCTCATGATCGCCATGGCGATGGCGGATAAACCGTTGACCGCGAGCGACAAGCCGGTTCCAGAAGGCAGGGGCATCCTCTCCCGCGCGGTGCAGACCCCGCGATTCACCGCCGCGGCGATCACCGGCATCCTGATTCTGGGGCTCACCGGCTTGTTCATCCATACCTGGCAACCCACTCCGGTCCCGATGCAGGCGCCGGAGCGGTTCCCGCTGGCATTGTCCGGCTACCGGGGCGAGCCGCTGAAGACTTTGGAGGGTCCCTTCCGCACCGGTCTGGCGGACGACGAGCTGATCGTGCGCTACCAGGCCGAGGGACGCCCTGCCGTGACCCTGTTCCTGGCCTACTTCCATACCCAGAACCAGCAGCGGGAGCTGGTGGACTACCGCTATACCTGGATGTACCGCGGCGCCCGTCCGGTGACCCTGGCACCGGGGATGACCCTGATGCAACGTCCGCTGAAGGACAAGGGCGGCACCCATACCCTGTTCTTCGACTACGAGATCAACGGCCGCAACATCGTGAGCAAGCTGGAAGCCAAGCTCGCCTCGCTGATCGACGCGGTGTTCTACCGCCGCAACAATGGCGCCGTGGTGACGGTGCTGGTGGACGCCCCGCCGGAAAAGCTCACCGAGCGTGACCAGGCCTTCGTCCGAACCCTGGTGGAGCAGGTGCGCGCTGCTCTGCCGGGGCAATAGGGTAAGAAGATCTCGGAGATCCTCGATTCTTCGGGTTCCGGCTGTCGGGCCTGAAGGCCCTCCCACGAATCGCCTGCGCGATCAGCGGATCAGGCGTTCGTACACCGGCGCATAGCGCGCCACGCTGGCCGCCCAGTTGCGTTCCGTCTCTACGAAGCGCCGGCCGGCCTGGCGGAAGTCTTCCCAGCGGTCGCGTGCCTGCAGCAGCTCCAGCGCCGCCGATGCCAGACCCTCGACCGAGCCTGCCGGGAACAGGACTCCGGTGCGACCGTCGTCTATGAGTTCCCGGTGACCGCCCACATCGGAGGCCAGCACCAGCCTGCCCTGGGCCATGGCCTCCAGTGGCTTGAGGGGCGTCACCAGGTCGGTGAGACGCATCGACAGCCGCGGATAGGCGAACACGTCCACCAGGCTGTAGTAGGCGGACACCTCGTCATGGGGCACGCGGCCGGTGAAGATCACCTCGCCTTCCAGCCCCAGTTCGGCCACCAGGGCGCGCAGCTCCACCTCCTGCGGCCCGCCACCCACCAGCAGCAGCTGCGTGTCGGGTTGGGCGCGCAGTATGGCCGGCATCGCCCGCACCAGCAGGGGCAAGCCCTCATAGGCATAGAAGGAGCCGATGAAGCCCAGCACCGCCTTGCCTTCCAGCCCCAACTCCCGTTCCAGCACCGGATTACGGCGCTCAAGCAGGGGGAAGCGTTCGATGTCCACCGCATTGGGAATCACGGTGATCTTGTCCTCGGGCACGCCACGGGCGATCAGATCGCCGCGCAGGCCTTCGCAGATGGTGGTGACCGCATCGGCGCGCCGTACCACACTGGTTTCCAGGGCCCGGGTCAGCCGATAGCGCAGTCCGCCCTCGCGGCTGGTGCCATGGTCCACCGCCGCATCCTCCCAAAAGGCGCGGATCTCGTACACCACCGGGATGCCGAACTCGCGCCCGGCGCGGATCGCCACCTCGCCGTTCAGCGAAGGGGAATGGGCGTGCAGCACGTCGGGACGGATCTGCGGCAGCAGTTCGCGCAGCCGTGCCAGGGTGGCCCGCACCACCGCCCACTGATTGAGCACCGGCAGCCGCGCGGTCAGGCCGTGCGGCGTGCGGCTGCGGTGGAAGGTGAGGCCGTCGACCATCTCCTCGCCGCCATCCACCCCGGCAGCCAGGTTGTGCTTGGGGCTGGTGAGGTGAAAGGTCTCCCAGCCGCGCGCCCGCTGTTGCTCCAGAATGGATCGGGTGCGGAAGGTATAGCCGCTATGCAGAGGGATGGAATGGTCGAGTATGTGCAGAATCTTCATGCGTTGCCCGCCCTCGCCTCAGCCTTCCTGCGCCAGGAAGGCACCGAACATCATCAGGGTCCACAGCGGCGCGCTGAAGTCGCGCATCCCCGACTGGTGCTGGTCGAGCAACCATTCGAGATAGGAGCGCCGAAACAGCCCCGAGTCCAGCATCCGCTCGCCCAGGATGCTCTGACGCAGGCGCTCGCGCAACGGCCCGCGGAACCAGCTCGCCAGCGGCACTGCGAAGCCCATCTTGGGACGGTACAGGATGTCGTTCGGCAGCAGCGGCTCGAGCGCCTTCTTGAACAGGTACTTTCCCTCGCGGCCACGCAGTTTCAGATCGGGCGGCAGGCCGGAGATCCAGTCCACCAGCTCGTGATCCAGCAGCGGCACCCGCACCTCCAAGGCATGCGCCATGCTGGCGCGATCCACCTTGGTGAGGATGTCGCCCACCAGATAGGTCTTGATGTCCAGGTATTGCACCAGCGACAGGGGGTGATCGGTGGGGGCGCGCGCCGCATGGCGGCGGAACACCTCGATGGCCCCATAGCCCTGCAGATCGGAGGCCAGGCGATCGCTGAACAGGTTCTGTCGCATCTCGTTCGACAGGATGGACACGCTGTGCAGATAGCCCTCCAGGTTGTCCCGGGCGAGCGCCTGGAAGGTGGACTTGGCGCGAAACACCTTGGGCGCCCAGTCGGCCTTGGGATAGATCCGTCCCAGGAAGCCGAACAGCGGCCGGCGCAGGGCCTCGGGCATCAGGGCGCGCATCCGCTCCTCATAGCTGTGCCATCGGTAACGGCGGTAACCGGCCAGATTCTCGTCGCCGCCGTCGCCGGAGAGCACTACAATCACCTCCTTGCGCGCCAGCTCGCAGACCCGGTAGGTGGGCAGGGCCGAGCTGTCGGCATAGGGCTCGTCGTACAGGCCGGCGAGCCGGTCCACCAGGTCGAAATCGTCCGGGTCCACCTGCTCCACGCGATGCGCGGTGTGGTACTGCTCCGCCACCTGGGCGGCATAGCGGGCCTCGTTGAAGCGGGGGTCGCCGAAGGAGATGGAACAGGTGTTCACCGGGTCGCGCGACTCGCGCGCCATCAGCGCCACCACCGCGCTGGAATCGACCCCGCCCGAGAGAAAGGCCCCCAGCGGCACCTCGGCGATCATGCGGATCCGCACCGCCTCCTCGAGACGTTCGATCAGCTCGCGACCGGCGGCCTGTTCGTCGGTGGGGCCATGGGCCTGGAAGGAAACGTCCCAGTACTGGCGCGGCTCGGGCAGCGGCTCGCCCCGGCGCAGCGTGAGCGTGTGACCCGGCGGCAGCTTGTGTACGCCTTCGAAGATGGTGCGCGGCTCGGGTACATAGCCGAAGGCGAAATATTCCTCCACCGCCCTGGGGTCGATGCGCCGCGGCAGGCGCGGGTGGGCCTTGAGCGCCTTCAGTTCGGAGGCGAACAGGAAGGTGCCGTCCTCGAGCAGGACATGGAACAGGGGCTTGATGCCGAGCCGGTCACGCGCCAGGAACAGGGTCTGGCGGTTGCGGTCCCAGATGCCGAAGGCGAACATGCCGCGGAAGCGCTCCACGCAGGCCTCGCCCCACTCCTCCCACGCATGTACGATCACCTCGGTGTCGCAGTGGGTGCGGAAAACATGGCCGCGGGCCTTCAGCTCTTCCGAGAGCGCCTGGAAGTTGTAGATCTCGCCGTTATAGGTGACCACCACCGAGCCGTCCTCATTGAACAGCGGTTGCTGGCCGCTGGAGAGGTCGATGATGGAAAGACGCCGGTGGGCCAGGCCGACCCCCGGCTCCAGGTGCACCCCGCCCTCGTCCGGGCCTCGGTGATACTGGGTCTCGTTCATGCGCCGCAGCAGCCCCTCGTCGATCGAGGCGCGTCCGCGGGTGTCGAAGATGCCGACTACGCCACACATGCCGTTATGCCATCCCTTCCTTTCGAATCCTTCCCGCAGCCCCATCGACCACCCTTTGATAGACCGCATCGTAACGATCCACCATGGCCTGCAGGCTGAACTGCGTCTCCGCGCGCCGGCGTCCGGCGGTACCCTGCGCCTGGCGCCGTGACGGATCACGCACCAGTCCGGCCAGGGCTTCGGCCATCGCCGCCGGATCCTCGCGCGGCACCAGCTCGCCCGTCTCGCCTGCCTGCACCAGCTCGGGGTTGCCTCCGACCGCGGTGGCCACCACCGGCAGGCCGCTGGCCATCGCCTCCATGATGGTATTCGAGATGCCTTCGGCCAGCGAGGGCAGCACGAAGATGTCCATGGTGGCCAGACAGGCGGGGATGTCGTCCCGGCTGCCTGCGAACCAGACCTGCTCCTTCAGCGGCGAGCCCTGCAGCATGGCCTCGAGGCCGGCGCGGTCCGCGCCGTCCCCCACCAGCACCAGGCGCAGCCGGTCGCCCTGCTCGGGCAGCCGCGCGGCCAGCTCGATGAAGGCGCGCACCAGGGTGGCCTGCCCCTTTACCGGATCGAGCCGCCCGACGGTGCCGATCACCAGATCGTCCTCGCCGGCGAACCCCGGCGGCAGCATGCCGCGATCCCGCTCCGGCGCAAAGCGCTCGATGTCCACGCCATTGAGGATGCGGCTGATACGTGCCGACGGCACCCCGATGCGCTGCTCCAGGTAGGTCTCCAGCTCGCCAGAGAGCGCCACATAGTGCTGCACGAAGGACCGCAGCAGGCGCCGCTGCAAGATGTACTTGCGATTGCTGCCGTCGGGGTCGGACATGTCGCGGCCGTGCTCGCCATGCACCCGCGCGGGCACTCCGGCAAGCCAGGCGGGTAGCTGGGCCTCCAGCGCCGCCAGGTTGCGCGAATGCACGATATCGGGGCGCCAGCGACGGAAGTGGCGGTACAGGGCGCGATAGGTGCGCCAGTCGTGGCCGGGACGCTTGCGCAGGGCTACGAGCTCTACGTCCTCGCGCGCGATGCGGCGGGCGAAGTCGGTGTAGTCGGTCAGACAGATCACTTGGTGGCGATAGCGGTCTGCGGGGAGACGGTTGATCAGATTGACCAGGCCGTTCTCCAGACCGCCGGTGTCCAGACGGTAGATGACATGGGCCACCCGCAGCGGGCGCGACGCGGCATCACCGTTCATGCCGCCTCCTGCGGGTCCAACAGCGCCGTCACCGACGGCAGGCTGCGGTCCCAGTTGAAGTCCTCCAGCACCCGCCGCCGCGCCGCCGCGCCCATGCCGGCATGCTCGCCCGCCAGCAGGGCCAGCACATGCGCGGCGAAGGCCTCGGGGGTCTCTCCCAGCAACACCTCTTCGCCGACCACCGCCTCGATGCCGTCCAGCCCCTGGGGCGAGACCAGCACCGGCCGGGCCATCGCCATCGCCTCGAGCACCTTGTTCTGGACCCCGCGCGCCACCCGCATGGGGGCCACCGCCGCCAGGGCATGGGCCAGGTAGGGGCGCACGTCCGGCACCCGCCCCGTCACCAGGACATCGGGATGCCGCTCCAGACGCCGCACCCGTTCGTCGGGACGGGCACCGACGATACAGAAGCGCAAGTTTTCCACCCGTTCCCGAAGCTGCGGCATCACCTCGTCGACGAACCAACACACCGCATCCAC
>CAZVIG010000031.1:9572-11528 GCA_964627395.1 uncultured Sedimenticola sp. | reverse complement strand
GTGCGGCGAGGTGCTCAAGGGCGCCATCCGGCCCTGGCAGTGCAAGGTGTTCGGCGGCGCCTGTACCCCGGAAACTCCGATGGGTGCCCTGATGGTCTCCAGCGAGGGCGCCTGCGCCGCCTACTACAACTTCGGCGACCCGGAGACCCTGGTACAGCGCCGGGAGGAGGCGGTCCGCCCATGAAGCACAGCGACCGTCTGCGCGCGGAGACCATCACCCTGGCCCATGGCGCCGGGGGCAAGGCGATGCACGACCTGATCGAGGCGCTGTTCGTGGAAGGCTTCGGTCGCCCCGGCGACCATCCGCTGGAGGACCAGGCCCGCCTGCCCCTGCCCGAAGCCGGCGAGCGCCTGGCCTTCACCACCGACAGCTATGTGGTGGACCCGCTGTTCTTCCCCGGCGGCGACATCGGCACCCTAGCGGTGAACGGCACCGTCAACGACCTGGCCGTGGGCGGCGCCCGCCCGCTGTACTTGAGCTGCGGCATGGTGATCGAGGAAGGGCTGCCGGTGGACACCCTGCGCCGCGTGGTGCAATCGATGAAGACCGCCGCCGAGGCCGCCGGCGTGGCCATCGTCACCGGCGACACCAAGGTGGTGCATCGCGGCGCCGCGGACAAGCTGTTCATCAACACCGCTGGCGTGGGCGCGATCCCGGCGGGGCGGGACATCCGTTCCGACCGGGCGCGCCCCGGCGACTGCGTGCTGGTGAACGGCCCGCTGGGCGACCACGGCGCCGCCATCGTGGACGCGCGCGGCGAGATGGCGCTGGAGAACGCCATCCAGAGCGACTGCCAGCCGCTGAACGACCTGGTGGAATCCCTGCTGGACGCCTGCCCCGAGGTGCGCTGCATGCGCGACGCCACCCGCGGCGGCCTGGCCACCGTACTCAACGAGTTCGCCGAGGCCAGCGGGGTACGTATCCGGCTGTTAGAGGAGGCGCTGCCGGTGCGCCCCGAGGTGCGCGGCATGTGCGAGCTGCTGGGCCTGGACCCGCTCTACCTGGCCAACGAGGGCCGGCTGGTGGCGGTGGTGCCCGGCGAGGCGCGCGAGACTGCGCTGCAGACGATGCGCGACCATCCCGCGGGACGCGAGGCCATGGTGGTGGGCGAGGTGGAGCCCGGTTCACCCCGGGTCACCCTTCAGACCGCCTTCGGCGGACAGCGCATCCTCGACATGCTGGTGGGCGAACAACTGCCGCGGATCTGCTGATCCGGCACTTTCACCAAACGGAGACATGAAATGACCCTCAGCTTGCTCACCCTCGGCTTTGTGCTGGGCATGCGCCACGCCACCGAGGCGGACCACCTGGCAGCGATGGCGACCATCGCCAGCCGCAGCCCCAGCATGCGCAGTACCGCCCTGCAGGGCGCCGCCTGGGGCATGGGCCACACCCTGACGCTGCTGCTGGTGGGCGGCGCGGCGCTGTTGCTGGGCAGCACCATCCCCGACGGACTCGCCAGCCTGCTGGAGCTGCTGGTGGGATTGATGCTGATAGGCCTGGGGCTGGATCTGCTCTACCGGCTGCACCGCAACCGGATCCACTTCCACGCCCATAGTCATGCCGACGGCGTGCGTCATGTACATGCCCATGCGCACGCACCGGGTGAGCCCCACGACGCGGCGGCCCACCGCCACGACCATCCCGAACGTCTGCCGCGACGCGCCCTGCTGGTGGGGCTGATGCACGGCATGGCCGGCTCCGCGGCGCTGGTGATCCTCGCCGCCCAGACCGCGCGCGAGCCCGCCACCGCCCTGCTCTATGTACTGGTCTTCGGATTGGGATCGGTACTGGGCATGGCGACCCTCTCGGTGGTCATCATGCTGCCCCTGCGGCGGCTGCAAACCCGCGGCCTGGGACGCTTCCACCGCAGCGCCCAGGGACTCATCGGCCTCGCCACCCTGGCCCTGGGCGGGCTGGTGGTATGGGAGAACGCCCTGCGGCTGGCCTGAGCC